>CAIRBC010000198.1 GCA_903876685.1 uncultured Nitrosomonadales bacterium
AGCTCTAAACGCTTATCGACCTGTTCGAAACGCTTTTCAACCTGCTCGAAACGCTTATCGACCTGCTCGAAACGCTTATTCATATCCATTTGTAACAGCTCTAAATGCTTATCGACCTGTTCGAAACGCTTTTCAACCTGCTCGAAATGCTTATCGACCTGCTCGAAACGCTTATTCATATCCATTTGTAACAGCTCTAAACGCTTATCGACCTGTTCAAAGCGTTTGTCCATTTGCTTGAAGCCTTCAGATATCATCTCTCGCTGATGTTTCAATTCTTCTTCGACGCGAATGGTTCTTTCACGCAAATCCAATTCATAACGGACATTAGCGTTCAACGCTGCAGGTGTTTCGGATAATGTATTTTTTATGAGCCATTGAATTTGCTCAATATCTTCTTGTGCTAATGCCATTGTACAGACTCCTTTAAATTAATAGGGTCAAAGAACAACAGAGGGTATACATCGACTGCAGATTTAACACCATGCTTAAAGATTACCTTTTATTTTGGGATTTATTTGATCGATTTTTTAATTTTATTTTTTCTAGTTACTGAGCATACCTTAGAAAAGACTGTTTCGATACCCATGCTGAAATCGAATATAACAGTTTTTTAAGAGCAAGGTTTGTTAACCTTAGATTACACAGCGCTGATGCCGGATTTCTCCAGTCAATAACCAGTCCTGCATCCACTATCGATTTGTGTATAGTTTAGCAAAATACCTATAAATTCTGCTGCGCAAGCGCATCTGACGACGACTCACTGACACGTAGAATAGCCCGGTAAATCGGAATTTGCCTATAGAGCAGGCACGGCAAAGCTGTTAGTCTGCGCCCTGAGCTAAAAATGATGAGGTTTAAAAGAATGCGTTCACGCACCCTGATAGGCCTCTATGCTGCCAGCATGCTACTGGCGAGTTGTGGTATGCAACCGATAGTCCCCTCAGAAAAGCATGTTCAGCGCGAGGCCGTCGCAGCACCCATCCCTCAGCCACTCAAGTACAGTGTCGTTCTGCCGCAACCCAGGCAGACCATCAAACTGGAAACCTATAGCATCGTCGTCGCCAATGTTCCCGCACAAGAAATATTGTTTGCGTTGACGCGCGATGCGAAAATAAATCTGGATATACACCCTGGCATACAGGGCATGGTGACGCTGAATGCGCTCAACCAGACCCTGCCGCAAATTCTGTCCCGTATCGCCAGGCAAATCGACATCCGTTATGAGTTGGAAAATGGCAATTTGACCGTGATGCCGGATACCCCCTATTTACATAATTACAAGATTGATTATGTCAATATGACGCGCGATATGGACGGTACGCTCAGTAATGCGACTCAGGTTGGTTCAGGTGCCGCTGCGGGTGCAGGCAATAATTCTTCGCTGGGGATCAGAAATAATTCCAGAAATCATTTCTGGGAAACCTTGATCCAGAATATCAAGGATATCTTGCATGAAACAGACAAGATATTGCCTGAAGGCTCTAGCGAAACAGTTATTCAACAACAGAGCGCTTCCAGCAGTAGCGGAACCGGGGTGCAACCCTCCAGCAGTAAAAAATCCTATGCCAAAAGCGGCATCGAAAATAGCCCTAATCCGGTCAACGTACAGGAGGGTGGCACGACCGTCACCCGACTCAACACTTTTCGCGAAGCCGCTTCGGTGATCGCGAATCCGGAAAACGCCCTCATCACGGTGCGAGCCACGGGTAAACAGCATGAGAAAATTCAGGAATTCGTCGATCAGGTCATGAGCAATGCACGACGTCAGGTGATGATCGAAGCGACACTGCTGGAAGTACGCTTGTCTGATGCCTATAAACAAGGGATAAACTGGTCGGTATTGCAGCGGGGCGGCAGTGGTTTTCAGTTGCAGCAGGCAGGCACAGCCGGTTTACAGAGTGAAAATGCCGCCAATATGTTTACGCTCAATTATCTCAATGCGACATCCAGCCTCGGCAATCTTGCCGCACAGGTGGCATTGCTGGAATCGTTTGGCAAGGTTAAGGTATTGTCGAGCCCTAAACTCAGCGTGATGAATAATCAGACCGCGATCTTGCGGGTGGTAGATAACCTGGTGTATTTCACGGTGGGAGTAAAGATTGATTCTGCTTCGTCGAACGGTCCAGCCAGTACCACTTACACAACGACACTGAATACTACTCCGGTCGGTTTTACCATGAGTGTGACGCCGCAAATTAATGACAGCGATACGGTGCTGCTCAATGTGCGCCCCTCTATTACACGTTTGATCGCTTATGTCAACGATCCGAATCCAGATCTGGCCAAAGCGAATGTAACCAGCCGTATTCCACAAATCCAGATCCGCGAGATCGAGTCGGTACTCAAAATTGAAAATAATCAGATTGCCGTCATGGGTGGCTTGATGCAGGACGAAACCAGCAATCTGTCCGATGGGATTCCTGGCTTCTCAGACATTCCCTTGCTAGGGGCACTATTCAAGAACCGCAACGACACGATCAGCAAATCCGAGTTGGTGATTTTTTTACGACCGGTGATTATCAAGGATGCCAGTATCGAAGGTGACTTCAGGCATTGGGAATCCATGTTGCCTGAGCAGAATTTTTTTAAATAACCGACAATTTGAGGATATTCTTATGAGTCTGATCATTGAAGCACTCAAAAAAAAACGCCAGGGTCGTTCGTTGACCCCTGAAGACGTTCCGGTCAAAACAGCTGAGAAAGAAAACTTGCGCATCGTGGCTACGCCAGCACGCCTGTTACCCCGGCACTTCCTGACGCTGGGCAGTACCAGTATATTGTTGGTGGCGGGTGCCGGATGGTACATCGCAACGGCAGGAAGCAACACGCTGCTTCGTGCAAATCCGGTGTTGAGCGTCACGGCACCGGTTGCCGTAGTGACCGAGGCGGCAACACCCGCGCCGGTTCTCATCGAGCCTGAAGTGAAATGCCTCCCGCCTGCTCAAGCGACACCCGTCGTGGAAGCCGCGCAGACCCTGCTTCTCAAGACAGAAGTGCCCGAACTTCCGGTCGATGCCTTGCTCAATCAGGCGTATCTCGCGTGGCGCAATGGCAAATTGGAGGAGGCAGAGAAATTGTATCAGGCCATGTTACAGAAGGATGACCGCAATCTGGATGCGTTGCTTGGACTGGCTGCTATCGCGCAAAAACGCGGTGACAATTTACAGGCAACCCAGCAATACCAGCGTGTGCTGGCGCAGGATCCGCGTAATTCTACCGCCAATGCGGGCATTGCCGCGTTGAACCCGGATGAACATAGCGAAACTCGCCTGAAAATGTTGTTACGCTTACAGGGTAATTCTGCTCCGCTGAACTTTGCACTAGGCAACCTGTATGCCGAACAGCAACGCTGGAGCGAGGCGCAGCAGGCTTATTTCAATGCCTATATGCTGGAGCCAGGTAATACCGAATATGCCTATAATTTGGCAGTAAGCCAGGATCATATCGGGCAAAAAAAACTGGCATCGCAGTATTATTTTCGAGCTATTCAATTGGATGACGCGTTTGCCGCAGGCTTTGATCATGCGCAGATTTCACAGCATGCTCAGGAACTTGCTCAATAAGTCAGATGTCCGGAAATCAACTTCAACAACCACTGGGATGCCTGCTGGTCGATAAGGGCGTAATCAGTGACGACCAGTTGCGTATCGCGCTGCAGGAACAAAACAAAATCCATCAACCGCTTGGGCGTCTGCTGGTGCGACTGGGCTTTCTTTCCGAAGCGACCATCCGCGATGTGCTTTCGGAGAATCTTGGACAGGAAAGTGTCGATCTTTCTGCGACGATCATTGACCCGGCGGCACTGCTGCTGATTCCCCGGGATGTCGCCAGACGCTACCAGTTATTGCCGCTGTCGGTGGATAACGCCAACCGCGTATTGATCCTGGCGGTTGCCGATCCGGATAATATCATCGCGCTCGATCAGGTACGGGCGATGCTCAAGGACGAGTACCGGCTGATTACTCAGTTGGCGAGCGAATCCGACATCTTGAGAGCCATCGACCAGTATTATGGTTTCGAGCTTTCCATCGACGGCATACTGCATGAAATCGAGCCTGGTGAGATGGAATATCAGGTGCTTCAATCCGGGGTGAACGAATTCAGCCAACCGGTAGTGCGACTGATTGATGCGCTATTGACGGAGGCGGTGCAACACGGCGTGTCGGACATCCACTTTGAACCTGAAAGTAGTTTTTTACGCATCCGTTATCGCATCGACGGGGTGTTGCGTCAGGTGCGCAGTTTGCACAAGAGTTTCTGGCCGGCGATGGTGGTGCGCCTGAAAGTGATGAGCAGCATGAATATCGCCGAGACACGAGCGCCACAGGATGGACGTATATCGTTGCGCTTGTCCGGCAGGCCGATAGATTTCAGGGTTGCCTCTCATCCCACCACCCATGGCGAAAATATGGTGTTGCGTATTCTGGATCGACAAAAGGGCATCGTGCCGCTTTATCAGTTGGGACTGGATGAAACGGCGCTGAATATGCTGAAAATGATTATCGCCAAGCCGGAAGGCATCGTGCTGGTGACCGGTCCTACTGGCAGTGGCAAGACCACTACGCTGTATTCGATCCTGAATCATGTCAATACTGAATCGGTGAATATCATGACGCTCGAAGACCCGGTGGAATATCCGATTGCGCTGATCCGTCAAACTTCGGTGAATGAAGCGGCCAAGCTGGATTTTGCCAACGGCATCCGATCCATGATGCGCCAGGATCCGGATATTATCCTGGTCGGCGAAATCCGCGATCACCCTACCGCTGAAATGGCGTTTCGCGCGGCGATGACCGGGCATCAGGTGTATTCGACATTACATACCAATTCTGCGGTAGGGGCAGTGCCACGTCTGTTGGACATTGGCATCATGCCGGACATCATGGCGGGCAACATCATCGGCATTCTGGCGCAGCGGTTGGTGCGGGTATTGTGCGAGGAATGTAAACACCCCTATCAGCCGGAAGGTCCTGAACGTAAATTGCTGGGCATACATTCTCATCAGGAATTTACCCTTTACCGGGCGGTCGGTTGCGATGCCTGTCATCATCAGGGTTACAAGGGGCGTATGGCGATCATGGAATTGCTGAAGATGGATTATGATCTGGATGATCTGGTCGCCACCCGTGCCAGTACCAGCAAAATCAAGGAGGTTGCGCTTTCCAAAGGCTTTCGTCCGCTGGCAATGGATGGTATACGGCGCATCGTTCAGGGCGTGACTTCGCTGGCAGAAGTGCGTCGTGTGGTAGATTTGACCGACAGGGCTGGCTGAGATGACGCTCTATGCCTATCGCGCGATCAACGAACTGGGCAAGGCCAGCAAGGGCATGCAGGATGCCGCCAATGTGGTGGATCTGGAGTTGCGACTGAAACGCGGTGGCCTGGATTTGATCGAAGTCAAGGAAGCCAACAGTAAAGCCGGTAGCCGGCGCAGTAAAGTCAAACGCCCTCAATTGATCACCTTCTTCTTCAACCTTGAGCAGCTAACCCGTGCAGGCGTGCCTTTACTGGAAAGCCTGGCAGATTTGCGTGACACGATGACCGATCATCAGTTTCGCGAAATCATTGCCAGCATGGTCGAATCCATTGAGGGAGGCAAGACGCTTTCGCTTTCGATGGAGATGCATCCCTGTGCCTTCGATAAAATATTCGTCAGTCTGGTGCATGCAGGCGAGGAAAGCGGACGTTTGCAGGAAGTGTTTCTGCATATTACCGAAGCCTTGAAATGGCACGATGAAATGGCTTCCCATACCAAGACCATCATGCTCTACCCGGCCTTTGTCGGCAGTATCGTGGTGGGAATTACCATTTTTCTGATGATATATCTGGTACCGCAACTGGTCGGCTTTATCAAGAGCATGGGGCAGGTGCTGCCGCTGCAGACGCGCATCTTGCTGGCGACTTCTTCATTTTTTGTGAATTACTGGTATGTGCTGATTGTCTTGCCGATAGTGACGCCGGTTACGGCTAAACTGATCCTGGTTTCCAGTCCGGAGATGCAATACCGCTATGATTACCTGAAACTCAATATGTGGGTGACCGGGCCTATCCTGCGTAAAATCATCCTGGCGCGTTTTGCCAATACCTTCGCGATGATGTATGGCTCAGGGATTAGCATTCTGGCTTGCATCCATAATTCGCGGGATGTGGTGAATAACCTGGTGATCGCCAAAAGCCTGGAAGATGTGATCCGTGAAATCGAGTCCGGCAAGAATCTCACGCAAAGTTTTCAGCATACCGGGATGTTCCCGCCGCTGGTGATACGCATGCTCAAGGTTGGAGAGCTGACGGGTTCCCTGGACAAGGCTTTGCTCAATGTCAGCTATTTTTATGATCGCGATGTCAAAGATTCCATCAAAAATGTGCAAATCATGATAGAGCCTGCCATGACGCTGGTGTTGGGTGCTTTGCTGGGTTGGGTGATGCTGTCTGTGCTGTCGCCGATTTATGACATTATCGGCCGGGTGAAATTCTGATGCAACGCCTGCTGCTGTTTCTCTCGGCAAGCCGTCTGCATGCGCAGTTGATGCGGCATGGTCATATCGTCCACCAGCATGATTTTTTGGATTCGCCGGAGGGACAGAAAAGTTTTAGCCTGTACCTTGCGACGAAACAATACCCGACTTATCTGCTGGTCGATCTGATCGAAGAAGATTTTCGTCAGGAATCCGTTCCTCATCTGACAGGTAAGGCACGTAGTGCCTTGTTGTGGCGAAAGTTTGAGCAATTCTTTCGTAACACCCCCTTTCATCAGGCAACCCTGCTGAAAAGACAGAAAACCGGACGACGGGACGATGATATATTGTTTTCTGCCTTGACCAATCCGCAGCTTGTCAGACCCTGGTTGGATATTCTGCTGGCCCGGCAAATACCGCTGGCGGGGATTTATTCGGTGCCGCAGATTAGTGCGCCGCTGGTCAGAGATCATCCTTCTGACCACTTGCTGCTAATTTCCTGGGAGAAATATTCAGGGTTGCGCCAGACCTATTTCAGCCATCACCGCTTGAATATTTCCAGGTTGACTCCGGTTCATGAGGAGATCAGCTTTCAACAAGCCGTGCAGGAAGAATTGACACGAACCTATCAATATCTGAAGAGCCTGAGCCTGTTGCCGCCTGGTCAGATACTGGATATACGTCTGCTGGGGCATAGCCAGGATTTTTCACGGCTGATGTTGCCTGAAAATGCCGATATGCGCTATGACTTTACCGATCTGGAACAGCTCGCCAGACAGTTGCATGTGGATTACCCGTTTTGTGACTCGGATGCCAGTCAGATATTTTTGCATCAACTCGCCGCCAGTCCACCGAAAACCCATTATGCGAATGCAGAACATACCCATTACTATCGTTTGTGGCAATACCGGCGCATGCTCAACTTCGCCAGTGGCCTGTTATTGTCGGTGATGCTCTGCTGGGGTGGCTATACCTTTTGGCAAAGCCATAGCAAAACAGCAGAAGCTGCGCAACTGGCGGAGCAGGCAAGGCGTACCTTGCTAGAGGCGAATAAAATCACGCAGTCATTTCAAACGCATCTGGTCAGCGCGGCCGACATGAAGGCGGGTGTATCCGTGATGAAATTGCATCAACCGGATGACTCGATGCCCAGCCACATGCTTCAGCAACTTAGCGGAATATTCGATCACTACCCGAAGATGGAACTCGACAGCCTGTCATGGGAAATCGATCCCTTGGTCAAGACGGAAGTGTTTGCACAATTCACTCTCAAGGTGCGGCTGTTGAATTTTGAAAACGACTATCGCGCAGCACTAGCCTATCTGGGCGATTTTGAACGCGACATGACCGCCCTCAATTATCAGGTTCAGGTGCTTAGCAAGCCGTTTGATGTGAGTCCGGCTGGCAGCATCTCGGATCAGCGTGAAGCGAATGCGCTTGCCTTTGCCTTGAAAGTTTCCAGGAGGCCATCGCCATGAAATTATCAAAAGCGGATTTTCTATTATTGCGCTGGAGTCTGGCCGCTATTTGTGGCGCGGTTTTAGGCAGTATGCTGATCTTTTATGGCAGCATCGCCTATGCCCAAAGCTCTAAAAATGAACATTTAAAAGCACAACGAATGCTTAACGATGCGCATGGCAGTCTGGCTCTGGCGCGTCAGGATAAAGAAAATATGGGCAAGTATGCAAACGAGTATGCGGTATTGCTCAAGCAAAGAATCATCGGTGACGATCAGCGTCTGGACTGGGTCGAAGGTCTGGAACATATCCGCCGGCATAGTCCGGTGCTCAGTTTCAGCTATCAAATAGCGCCACAACGAATTTATCTGTCTCCAACACCGATGGATAGCGGCAATTTTAATATTCACTACAGCGAAATGAAACTGCAATTCGAACTGCTGCATGAGCGACAGCTTTTCAATTTTTTTGCGGCGCTGCAGGCGCATATCAAGGGTCATTATCATCTGGAAAGCTGCAGTCTGCAGCGCAGCGGCGAGACGCGGCTCAAGGCAGAATGCAATGGTAATTGGATCACACTCAAGAAAAGGAGTTAAGCCATGTTAGTCAAAATTAGCTTGCTGCTGCTTTTCCTGGTAGTTGTAAACAGTGTTTGCGCGGAAGAGTTGGCGAGATTGTTTTTCACCGCACAACAGCGCGCAGCGTTAGAGTTGGAGCATTTGGATAATACGCTGGTGATTAACGGCATCGTGCAAAAGAATGGCGGTAAACGTACCATTTGGGTCAATGGTGTGGCACAACCACCAGCCTCAAGCGATGAACGTGCCCCTGAAAGCGCTGCTGTGATCATAGCGGGCAAGCAAGTCAAGGTGAAGGTAGGTCAAAAAGTACATTTTAGATCGGCAGAATAAAAGTTCCGGAAGCACATCGATCGCGAGCCAAAGGGAGAATGAAAAAATGAGTTCAACCGATCTGGATTTCCTTAATACCGCGATATTGGGGCACATCAAGTGGAAGGTTCGCTTGAATGAATTCGCTTCCGGCGGCACCGCCATCAATCCCGACGAAGCGGCAAAAGACAACACCTGTCCTTTAGGAAAGTGGCTATACAGCGACGGGAAGATTCATGACAAAATGGCGGAATACCATGTGTTGGTTTCCAATCATGCCGCATTCCACCAATGCGCGGGAGAGGTGGCAAAAAAAATAACCACTGAGGACAAAGCCGGCGGGAACGCACTGCTCCGCACGGAAAGCTCAGCTTTCAACCAGACGACCAGAGCTACCGTAGTCGCCATTCAGAATATGCGAGAAGCCCTCTACAAGAATGGCAACCACTTCTGCCTGAGGAACCTCGATATTGACACTCGCTTATATGCAAGCTTTGGCTTGGTGACGCTGGCATTCCTGCTGGGATTGGCGATCTCCGTGATACTGCTGAAGGGAATACCTGATACCCGCAACGTACTCTATGTATTGGTCGCCTTTGGCGGAGGTGGATTGCTATTATCTGCCACTATCACAGTGTGGCTTGCCAATTCCATCACCATTCCGCTGAAGCTCATGCTGACCAGCGTAACCGAAGTCGAAAAAACCGGTGCGCTCGGCAAGCGTGTCCACCTGGACTGCCATGACGAAATTGGCAGGATGGCACATTCCTTCAACAACATGCTGGACACCCAGCAAGGTGCAATGACTGAAATCAGCCATGTAATGAATGCACTAAGAGTTGGAAATCTAACAGAACGTATTAACGGCGAGATGAAAGGTAACCTCGCCGAAATGAAATATGCGGTCAACTCTTCGGCAGACAGCATAGAAAGCACGGTGAACGTCATTCGCCAGCTCATGGATGCGCTGAATCAGGGTAACTTTAGCCAGCGCGCCACGGCTGAAGTCAAAGGGGAATTCAAGACGGTGCTGGACTATGCGACACAAGCGATGCAAACCCTGGAAACCGTATTGAATGATATAGGCAAGGTCATGAATAATATGGTGCAGGGCGATGTTTCACAGCGCGTCACCGCTGAAGGTCGAGGTGTTCTGGATCTCCTCAAGCAAAACATCAATCGCTCTTTCGACGTTCTGGAAGATACGCTGAAGGATATTACGCGGGTTGCCGGCGCCTTGTCCAAGGGCGATCTGACCCGGACGATCAGCAAGGATTATCCGGGTCTGTACGGCCAGACCAAGGCTGGCGTGAACGGCACGGTAGAACATCTCAAGGTGCAGGTGTGTGAAATCAAGGAGGCGACCGATACCATCAACACGGCGACCAGGGAAATTTCCCAAGGTAACGCCGACCTTTCACAGCGCACCGAACAACAGGCCGCCAGTCTCGAAGAAACCGCCAGCAGCATGGAAAAACTGACCTCGACCGTAAAGCAGAATGCAGAACATGCAAAACAGGCCTATCAGTTGGTGATCGGTGCCGCTGAGGTGGCGGACAAGGGAGGTGCGGTAGTCGGGCAACTGGTATCCACAATGAATTCAATCAATGAATCCAGCCGCAAGATAGAGGAGATCATCTCAGTGATCGATGGCATCTCTTTTCAGACAAATATTCTGGCACTGAATGCGGCGGTCGAAGCCGCGCGTGCCGGAGCACAAGGTCGTGGTTTTGCTGTCGTTGCCGGAGAAGTACGCAATCTGGCACATCGATCCGCAGCCGCCGCCAAGGAAATCAAGCACCTTATCGGAGCTTCAGTGAAGAATGTCGAAGGCGGCAGCCTGCTTGTCACACAGACCGGGCATACCATGCTAGAGATCGTTAGCGCGATCACACTCGTAACCGGGATCATGTCCGAAATCACCGTAGCCTCTACCGAACAAAGCCATGGCCTCGAGCAAATCAATGTCGCGATCAGCCAAATAGACGAAGTGACCCAGCAAAATGCGGCCTTGGTCGAGCAGGCAGCTGCAGCCGCAGAAGCGCTCGAGGAGCAGGCGCAGAACCTGGCTGTGTCGGTAGGAACCTTCAAAATGGACAATCCCAAAGAGGCTGGTCACACATTCAAATAGGCTGACTATGCGTAATTTAGCCCCCAGCAAACATACGCAATTTGTCACGGGCCTTTCTGCCAGTGGATTTAAGCGGTGAGGGGTTTGAAACCCCTCCTCTACGCACCTTGAAACCTCGCCCTCAGGTAGATGTTTAATCGAACTCGCCGGGCTAATTTCCCGGGATTTCATTTAATTGCATTTTTACTATCCTTCGCCGTCGAAATTTAGTCGTTACTTAATTCAATAATCCGGTCGAAACCAAAATTATCACTTAATTCGCTGATCAAACCCGCTTCCATAGGATGCTCAACCTGCAAGCGACGGGCGATGTTCAGTGTGGCAGCCTGATCCAGTTGTCCGGCAGCCTCGGCAAGTTCTACCCGCAGTTCAAGTGAAAGTCCGGACAAGTCGCCTTTAGCGAGCGTCTCGGGAATATCCTCTGCATAGCGAAAGCGCAAACCCAGCAGTTGCGTCATCACCTCGAACAGTCGTGCTGGTTCGGCGGGTTTGCTGACCATGTCGTCGCAACCGGCCGAGAGAATTGCGTCACGCTCCTCAAAGAAAGCGAAAGCTGTCAAGGCGACAATGCGAACTTCCTGCCCGCCCGGCATCGCCCGAATCCGCCGGGTCGCCTCAAAGCCGTCCATCACCGGCATGCGCATATCCATCCAGATGAAGTGCGGGTGCCAGGACTCGAACACTTCAAGTGCTTGCTGTCCGTTTTCGGCGCAACGTACCTCCAAGCCTGCACTGTTTAGCAAGCGGCTGGTGATTTCCAGATTTTCCGGCTGATCTTCCACTACCAGGATGCGATAACCCGGTTGACCCTCCTCCAACCCGATCACTCGCCCATGACGCACCGTCGGTGCAAGCGCAGCAGAGGGGGGCAACAGGATCGTAAAACTGAAAGTGCTGCCCTTGCCGGGAATGCTTGTGACGCTCAGTTTACCACCCATCAGTCGGACGAATTCGCGGCTGATGGTGAGCCCAAGTCCGGTTCCTTCTCCCTTGGCAATGCCTGTTTCAGTCTGATAGAAGGCCTGAAACAGGCTTTTTTGCTCCAATTCAGAGATGCCGGGGCCGGTATCGCTTACCTCGAAACGAATGCGGTCTGTTTCGGCAAATAGGTGCAGGCTGAGCTGACCATGATCGGTATATTTAACCGCATTACCCAATAAATTGATCAGTATCTGACGCAGATGATTGGCATCCCCCATCACCCAAGCAGGCAATTCGCCCTGACGCTCGATGAGAAAGTCCAGATTTTTGACATCGGCGCGAATCCGGATGATGTCTTCAACAGTAGACAATGCCTCGTTCAAATCGAAAGGTTCGTTCAGCAAAATAGTGCGACCGGCTTCAATCCGCGTGATTTCAAGAACATCGTTAATCAGCGACAAAAGATGCCATCCCGACCGGCTGATCGTCGCCAGTTCTTTCCGGTGCGCCTCATTAAAGGTAGGGTCACGCTCCAACAACTGTGCAAAACCAATGATCGCATTCAGCGGCGTCCTGAATTCATGGCTCATATTGGACAGGAAAACGCTCTTGGCGCGGTTGGCGGTTTCGGCGGCCTTCATCGCAGCAGAAAGTGCCAGCTGATTACGCCGCAATGTCTCAATCGACTCAAGCAGGCTGCACTGGTGCTGATAAATTCGCTGATAAAGATGGATACGGTTAAGCAGCAGGTTGTCATCGATCGGCTTGGTCAGGTAATCCACGGCACCGATCGCGTAGCCTCGATGCACAAACTCCTCTGCCTTGAACACCGCCGTGATAAAAATGATCGGAATATTGCGGGTGCGCTCAGTCATCATCAGGTGACGGGCCGTCTCGAAACCGTCCATGCCAGGCATCTGCACATCGAGCAGAATCAGGTGCACCTCATGCTCGACCACGCACGCCAGCGCCTCCATGCCCGAGTTTACGTCGAGGATTTCACAGTCCTGTAGTTTTTTGAGCAACGCCCCGAGTGTATACAGATTATCGGGGTTATCATCCACCATCAATACAGTATACGGTACGTTCATGACTGGCTCCCCGCATAGCGGTAAATGTGCGCACCGTCTGTTTTGAACTGGCATTGTTGCGCCAGCGACTGCATGCCGTCATTGGGACCCAGCAGCAAAAAACCTTCACGGTGCAAAGACCGGGCGAAAAGCCCGAACACGCGACGCTGTAATTCGGGTTCAAAATAGATCATCACATTGCGGCACAGAATGATCTGAAATTCATTGAACACGCCATCCTGACCCAGCGCATGATGGTGAAACAACACCCGCTCGCGGTAACGCTGTGCCACTTTAAGATAGCGGTCATGCACTTCGAGGTGGCGCGAAAATTCCTTGCCGCCACTCTCGGCATAATTGCTACTACTCTGGTTCAGCGCACCGATCGGATAGAGCCCTGCACTGGCCAGTTCGAGCAGGTAGAGGTTAATATCGGTCGCAAAAATATGGCTCTTTTGTAGCAAACCCAATTCATCTAGCAGGATCGCCAGCGAGTAAGCTTCCTCGCCGGTGGCGCAACCGGCCGACCAGATCTTGATGAGCGGAAAACTGGCCAGATAAGGCAGAATTTCGTCGCGTAATTTTTGAAACTGTTCGGGGTGACGGAAAAATTCGGTAACGTTGATGGAAAGCTCGGCCAGCAGGCATTTGGTGATTTCCGGCTCCGACAGAACGGCGCACTGAAAATCAAAAAATGAGGCATACAAGCGCATCTGATGATTGATGCGGTGCTGCAGTGTTGCACGCTGATAGCTGCGAAAATCATAGCCGGTATGTTCAAAAAGCGCCTCCAGAAAAAGGTCAAGCAGCGAGTCTGGCAGGGTGCGGCTACGTTCAGAAACGGCTGCTGCCGCAATGCTGGCGATCGCCCGGTGTTTCAACAAATGATCATAATACCCTGCGCTGATGGCACTGTCCGGCAACCGGTTGGCTCCCTCGCACTCGCTGCCCTCTTCGACCAGTACGCAGCCACCGGCGGCACGAACCAGCGCGCATCCCGCCACCCCATCCTGGCCAAAACCACACAGCAATACCACCAGCAGATCGGCACCGTACTCTGCCGCCAGTGATTCAAACAAAGCATCAATGGAAGGTCGGACATAACTGATCTTGCGGTCGCGGGTCAAATAAACCAGTCCATGCGCGACCTTCATATGATGGCCGGGTGGCGCTATATAAATGGTGTGAGGCTTGATCGGTGTCAGATGTTGCGGCATACACACCTGATATCCGGTGCGTACCTTTAGCAGGCGGTCGAGCAGGTTGGGTTGATCTTCCTGCACCTGCTGGACGATGAACACCGCAGCAGCACTTTCCGGCAGCGCCTCGACAAGGCAAAGTATCTTGTCCAGGCTGTGGGCAGAACCGGCCAACGCGACGGATCGACAGCAAGCCAGCCTGGCCTGCGGCAATTGCGGCGTCACTTGCAGCACCGGCAGCGCCAGTCGTTGCAAGCTGAAGGCCAGCAACGGACGGTAGGCATGCACCTTCACCTCTACGCCACGCGTCAGTGAGGCAGCAATGGCCTCGATCAGCTCCACCGGCAGCGTGTCGGCATCGAAGCAGGAGATTTCGACGGCTCGCGCGTCTACCGCTTCGAGCAGTGCACTGATCCCTGCGCTGTCGGAAGACTCGACAACCGAACCGAGCAGGCTGACTTTTTTCAGACTAGCGCCCGTGCCGGAGGTTTGCACGCTGAAACTCATCGCCGGCCTTCACACCAGGCTGCTGCCATGTTGATCAGCATCTGGTAATCCGACGGCTTGGCCAGATAATCGTCAGCACCTGCCTCCAACGCCTTGGCGCGGTCGCTGGCCATGGCCTTGGCGGTGAGCGCGATCACGGGAACAGCGGTCAGGCGTGCATCCAGTCGCATCATTTCGATGGTCTTGTAGCCGTCCATTTCCGGCATCATGATATCCATAATGACCAGATCCGGTGTCAAGGTAGCGAGCAATTCCAGTGCACGGCGGCCGTTCAGGGCGTTGTCCACCCGTGCGCCATGCTGTTCAAGTGCTGCGGTGATGACGAACAGATTACGCGGGTCGTCGTCGACCACCAGAATATGGCGACCAACCAGACGCTTGCTGCCACTGCCCGGCGGCACCGGCAACGCCGCCCGTCCATGAGTGCGCCTGGGTGCCTCACTCAAAAAATGCGCAATACTTTCCTGCAAGCGACGACTGGCTGCCGTGTTCTTGATGATGATGCTGTCGGAATAGGGTCGCAGGCTCGCGTCATCCTCGGCACTGAGTTCTTGCTTGCCGCAGAATATCAGGGATAACCCAGGCGTGAGCTGGCAAAGTTGTGCGGCGATTTCGCGTGCGGCAGAAAAACTGCAGGCCGTGGCACCCAGGTCGATAATCACCAGACGAAAACGCCCGGCCGCCTGTTTCAATTGCTCGCCGCCAAAGGTGGCCGCCGCAAGCGTAACCATCTGGCCGTTTCCTGACAGAGGGGCAATCTCAGCCTCGCTGAGCGTCCCATTTTCAATCAGCAGGATATCGGTAGTCTGCGTGTTAAGCACGGCAGCCACCGCAGTGGCAATTTGCTCGCTATCGACCGGCTTGTGCAAATAGCCTACCGCACCTTGCTTAAGCAGCGCATCGTCCCGGTCGCGTGCCGAAATGATGTACACCGGAATCGCCGACAAGTCGGGTGTGCTCTTGAGTTGATGCAGCACCTTAGCCCCGTCCATGTCGGGCAATCCCAGATCCAGCAGAATGCCGTTAGGATGCAAACGACGTGCCAACTCCAGTCCTTCACTGCCATTGCGAGCAAGCAAAGTGAGATAGCCCAGACGGCGATTGATGTCCAGGATAGCTTGGGCGAAGATCGGATCGTCGTCGATCAGCAGCAACAGTTGGTCGTTTTCACCGATATGCTCGCGATCGTCTACCGGCCATGACAAAAGGCTTGCCACAGGCACTACGGCCTTATCAGAAAACAACGGCGTTGGCAGGATAGCGGGCAGCAGCAGCGTAAAGGTGCTGCCCATGCCAGGCGTACTGACCAGTTCGATGGTACCGCCCATCAGGCGGGCGAAAGACAGGCTGATCGACAGTCCTAGCCCTGTACCGCCATATTCACGGCTGGTCGATCCATCAGCCTGCTGAAATGCCTCGAAAATCAACGCCTGCTTGTCTACGGCCACCCCGATGCCTGTGTCGGAAACGCTGATGCACAGCGGCAATGCCTCGTTTGCGCGATGCCAGAAACGTAGCGTGACGCTACCCTGGCGGGTGAATTTAAGGGCATTGGAAAGCAAGTTGCGCACGATTTGTGCGAGCTTGTCGCGATCGGCGACCAAAGTGCTGCGGATTTCGTCCTCGACATTGAAAGCCAGTCCCTTGTCGCGTGCCTGCTCGGCGTACAGGTCGCAAAATTCCTCCGCCAGCTCACTGCTTTCGATAATCCTGGAATGAAGTTCCATGTGTCCTGCCTCAACCTTGGATAAATCCAGCACGTCGTTGATCAGACGCAACAGTTCCTGTCCGGCATGATGAATCACTTCAGCGCGTTTGACCTCGACCCCCTCCAATTTATGGTCTTCGTTACTGGCCATCATCTTGGACAACAGGATGATGGAGTTGAGCGGGGTGCGTAATTCATGACTCATATTAGCCAGGAATTCCGACTTGTATTGACTGGCAATCTCGACCTGCTTCGCCCGTGTATCGAGTTCCTGCTGCGAATGCAGCAGGTCACGGTTGCGTTGTTCCAGCAGTTGCTGCTGCTCTTCCATCTGACTATTAGCGGCTTGCAATTCAGCGGTCTGCTGCTGGAGTTGCTGTTGCTGCTCCTCCATCTGACTATTGGCGGCTTGTAATTCGATAGTCTGCTGCTGGAGTTGCTGTTGCTGCTCCTCCAACTGGCTGTTAGCCGCCTGCAACTCGACCGTCTGCTGCTGGAGCTGTTGTTGCTGCTCTTCCAGTTGAACATTGTTGAGGGTGAGCTGGCTCGCCCGTTGGCGCGCTTCGCACTCAGCCGCCTCACTTTTTCCCAGCAGCAAACGAATGCGCTCGCGCTGCAGCGCGGTGTAAAGAAAATCAGCAATGATCCTGGCGGCATTCGCCAGAAATTCTTGCTTCAGCTCGTCAAAGATGGTGAAAGATGCCAATTCAATCACGCCTAGCAGATCCTTTTCGCTCGCCAGCGGAAAGGTATAGGTGTGCAACGGGGTTGTACGGGTAGTGCCGGTGGTGATTGGCGCTTCAGTGGATGCACCGTTCACGGTCAGTGCGATGGGTTTCATTTCCAGTGCGCACTGTCCGACCGCACCAGATCCTAACTTGAAGCAGTTTGAGAGATCGCTACGCTCGGTGTACATATAGGAACCAAGCAGCTTCAACACCGCTTCATCCTTGTTGTAGACATAACAGACCCCGCGCCCTGCCTCAAGATAGCGGCCTAAGCAGCCCACCGCCCGGTCGGCTAAGTCAAGCGGGGGCATATCACCCGAAAGTCGTGAAGATAACTGTGCCGCGCCGTCCTTGAGCCAGTTGCGCCGCAGGTCGGTGCGGTGATTCTCGGCCAGTTGGCGGGTCATGTTATTGAGCGCATTGCTCAGACGGTCGTTTTCTGACAGGGGAACGACCTGCCCGGAAAGATCCCCCCCGGCAATCAAATCCGCCTGACGCGCCAGCGCATCCATGTTGCTCACCACCCGTTCGGTGGAATCCAGCATCTGGCGTATCTCATCATCGGCATGATATTCCAGGCTCGAAGGTTCTGCCTCGCCGCGTCCCAGATGTTCAAGCTGCAACGTAACGAGTTGCAGCGGTGCCATCAACTGCCTGGTCATATAGCGGATCGAATACAGTACCAGTGCCACCAATAGCACCAGCAGGGCAATAAACACCACGATAAAGGTATTCAACTCGGTCAGCGCGACGCTCTCATCTTCCACCCCGACCAATATCCAGGGTTTTCCGCGCAGCTTTGGGTTCGGGTAAAGCGTCCGGTACACATGGATATGGCCGCCGCGCGTGAGCATGCCGACCTCCTTGCCGCGCATCTCGGCAAGCAGGTTATGATGTTCCCTGTCGAAGTTGTAGCCGCTGCCAGTCAGGTGGCCAAACTGTTTTTCCGCATCCGGGTGAAAAAGATAATTGCCGTCACTATCGATCAGGTAGAAGGTACGCCCCTGCTGGTTGTTGTTGGCGGTGCGCAGGTAATCATAAATCGCCTGTGCACGCACATTGCTCACAGTCACCCCATAAATCACCTGATTCTCGCCGATCAATGGCTGAGCAAAGCGAACCACCGGCAGATAAGGCTTCTCGATTTGATTATGCTCGGTGTTGAAATCCAGCGCGCTGACAAACAGCTCACCCTGCCTGAGCTTCAGTGTTTCTGTCACATAGTCCCGCCCGGCATCGCTTTGCAATTCCTGGTCAGGCAGATACCTGGCTTTACCGCTGGCGTGATCGGTCTGGACATTGATGATTTCCTGTCCATTTTTATCAATCAGGCGGATCTTGTAGTAGTAGGGGTAACTCTCGGCAACATTACGCAAGGTATCGGCCGCGACGGTACGCCACTCTTCCATCTTGCCCTCATCATTCAAATCATGCCAATAAGCGAAACGCAGGATCGCGTAAAAATTATTGAGGAAGTTGAGATTATTGCGTTGGGTAGCGAGAAATTCGTCTATATTCTTGACCGCCTGATCCCGGTCACTCTCCAGCAACTGCTCCGCCCGCTCACGGTAGGCGGTGCTGGCGTTGTAATAACCGTACAGACCAATGGTCAAAATCGCGAAGAAGGCGGTCAGAGAGAACAGCACGGCAAGCTTGGTGCGGATGCCGGCAACGCTGAACGCGCGACCACCCGGCAGCGCGAGACCGGACAGTCCCTTGAGGAAGCGCAGCGGAAAACTCATTGCAAGTATTTGATTTCTTGCAGCTTGTCGGTGATGTAGCCTAGCAGCAGCACCACATCATCGGGCTGTTTATGTTCCGTATAAATCGAGGGCGGCGTGATATTGCGGGTCATGCCAACATGAAACTTGATGCGTTGAAACTCAGTCACCGCCAGTTCGACCATCATCAGCACCTCATCCGACACGGTGTTCTCACCCTTGTTGTAGACCTTGAACTCCATCGGCAAAATGCCATAGGCGCGTTGGATGCGCTGGATTTCTCCAAGCAAGGCAAAGATGGCTTGCAGCGCATCCCCGGGTTGCAAATTGACACGCCTGGCTGGCGGAACGGCATGCTCGAAAATACCCAAATGGCGCAACAATTGATTAACCTCATCGTTAATGCGCATCGCTTCACTATAAACTTCACCAGGAGTGGTCGCCCCGTTCAGCAGATCAAGCATCAACGAAACCTCGGTCAGCTTGTTATAGACGTCGATGGGTTTCTTGCCGGACACCCTGAGCTGTGCAGGCGCTTGCCCCGGAACGTCGAGAAAATACTTCAGAATATTGATTTCACTCAGAATACGCTGGGTCATCTCCCACAGCTGGTTGGGACTCATCTCGAGCACAGGCTCGATGCCTGGCGGTTCGATATAAGGCAGATCATGGATACGCCGGAACTTGCCCAGCTTGAGCAGGATAATGTAGCCTCGCACCCAAGCATACTCAGGCTTCCAGGTAACATTCTGTAGCGCCTGAGCCTCAATTTTCCCGGTAAGCTGGTAGTGGCGCTTGAACAACTCGACTTCCTGCTGGATGCGCACGGCCTGTGCATACACGTCGTTTGGCGTGGCCTCAGCCGCATACGCGGCGCCACAGATAGTCATGGTCAGGAATAGCAGTAGCACAATGAGGCGGGTCATGTCATCTCCTCAAGTCAAATTCTGATGTCCTTGTGCCGCATGGTAACAGATAACGCGCAGGGTGCAGCTGATTCCGATAGCAAACGTCTGGTTACGGCGCAAAAAGATGCGCCTAACCCGATCTATCGATTTCGCAGACTCAAATTGTGACTGCCCGATTTTATACAGACCCTGTATTATCGCGGGTGTCAGGGCTGGCACGCTAATGGTGAGTGCTGCCGGTTCCCTGGCGAATCAGGATGACCCGCTTTAAAGCTGTATTCTGACACGCTGACAATTTTTCAAAGGACGCCTTATGTTTAAAGCCATTTTATTGAACCGGATTAATAAAACAACCCATGCCGAATTACTCAATCTGGATGAGTCGCAGCTCCCTGAAGGGGATGTGGAGGTACGCGTGGAATACTCAACCCTTAATTACAAGGATGCGCTGGCGATTACCGGGCGTGGAGCAATCGTTAAAAATTGGCCGCTGATTCCCGGTATCGATCTATCAGGTATCGTCGAGAGCAGTACCCATCCTGACTGGCAACCCGGACAACGCGTCGTGGTCACCGGTTGGGGACTGGGTGAAGATCGTTGGGGCGGGTTATCACAGAAGGCGCGACTCAAATCCGAATGGCTGCTGGCGATACCTGAAGCGTATAGCTCATTACAGTCGATGGCTATCGCTACTGCCGGATTTACCGCAGCGCTGTGCGTGATGGCCTTGCAGCGTCACGGCCTCAAAGCCGGAGAGGGCGAGATTCTGGTGACCGGCGCTGCCGGCGGAGTCGGGTCTATTGCAGTCGCGTTGCTGGCCGGATTGGGCTATCAGGTATCAGCGTCTACCGGACGGGTCAGCGAAGCCGATTATCTACATACGCTGGGTGCCAGTCACATTGTCGATCGTGCGGAATTTCTGGCACCTGGCAAACCCTTGCAAAGCGAACGCTGGGCAGGTGTGGTGGACACCGTGGGCAGTCATACTTTAGCCAATGCCTGTGCTTCGACGCGTTGGAACGGAGCGGTAGCCGCCTGTGGTCTGGCGCAAGGGGCTGACTTTCCGGCTACCGTATTGCCTTTCATTTTGCGCGGTGTCACGCTCTATGGCATAAACAGTGTCTACATCGACAATAATACCCGCCGGGTAGCCTGGGACTTACTCGCTAAACATGTGGATGCCGCCAAGTTGCAACCGATGATCGTGGAAATTGCTCTGTCTGAGGTGATCGAATATGCACCACAACTGATTGATGGAAAAGTTCGCGGACGCACGGTAGTGGATGTCAACCGCTAGCCCTATCATCCCCAGTGCAGGGTGTGCCTGCTCGTAATGATGCGCAAGCACACCCTGCGGAACTCTAGTTGCTGTACAATCGAAAGCCAACCGAAAAAATGACATGCTAGCTTAGGGGGTTCCCAAGTTGAAGCTCGTACTCTCGGATTTGCTTATCGTGCTACTCGCTTGCCTGGCTTCACCGGCAGGATTTGCAATGAGCATAGGCGAAGTCAGCCTGCTGAGCCAGCTTGGTGAGCCGTTACGAGTCGAAGTAGGCTTGAAACTCAGGCGTAAAGAGAAAGTCACCAATATCTGTCTTTTCCTGCTGCCCGCTGATATTGCCTCAGAAATCAGTGCCGGTGGCTTTCCGCTCAATGACTTAACAGCAAAGCTCAGCGAATCCGGACTCAAGGTCGAAATCCAGTCGAACAAATCTTTCAACGAACTATTTGCGGTATTTCGCTTGCAAATAAAATGCCCGGGCTTTGCCAGTGTGACCAGGACGCTATCCTTGTTGCCTGAACTTAAACCTGAACCGCCGGTCGATATACCCTTGCTGCCTGTACCCGCAGCAACCGTGCCTGTGCTAATAGTACCCGTAACAACGGCTGTTACCCACATCAAAAACACCTCTGAGCAGTCGTCTGTTTCGACACCCGTGAAACATCCCGTTGCAGCGCGTGCAAAAATTCCCAGAGCCAAAGCAGAGCCTATACCCATATTAACCCCAAGCGAAGAAAAGGCGCCTGGCAATGGCCAATTCATGCTCAAACTGTCCGGAGAGCCGCTCGACATATCCAGCATAGGCAGTATCAGCGCTGAGGAGCGCGAACATCTGCTAGCTCGTCAAAAGTTGCTTGATGATGGTGACGACCAGACTGCGCGCTATCTGGCTATGCAGAACCAGGTGAAACTGATGCAGGATGAATTGATTACAGTCAAGCTAAAACTCTCCCTGCTTGAAGTAAGCACCCCTTCCGGTGTTCCGGTACAACTGGGCCCGGTTCAACAACCGGAACATCAACAGTTATACCTGCTGATATTCCTGGGATTCTTGCTGACGGTGGTACTTGCCTGGCTGTTTTTTCGCCAAAAAATCAGGCCAAGTGCGTTGTTTTCCGAGATTGCAGAAACTGCAATTTTGCATGAACCGGTCATCCTGAAACCGAAACCAGTAGAACCTGGCGTATTCAAGCCAGAAAACAGCCACAGGGAAATTCCTCATAAACATCCTAAAATTGAAAAAATCATTAAACCGATCAACGAAATACTGCCTAAACCAATTGAAGAAACCGTAAAGCCTGTGCTTAGCGAAGAAGAAACACTGGTACTGGAAGAGGCTGAACTCTATTCTGTGTACAACCATCCTGACAAGGCGACACGGATCTTGAACGAGTTTATAGAAACACACCCGAACAGCGAAAAGTCGTGGATGTTGTTACTCTCCATCTATTTATCCAATGGCCAGGCGGATGAATATGAAAAGGCCGCGCGCGGCTTTCAACAACATAACAAAAACAGTCCTTCGTGGAGAATGTTCCAGGCACTGGGACGGACGCTGGATAATGGTAATCCGCTCTACATCGACGAAGGCGATCCTGCTTCGTTTGCGCCGTTGTTCCCCTACCTTTTCCAGCACAAACATCGCCCGATTGGAGAAATCCTGATCGAATTGGGTCACCTGTCACAGCAAGATCTGACCAATTGCCTGAAAGACTTCGACTCAAAGCAGCATGGCCGGTTTGGCGTATTTCTGGTGAAACGTCGGCAAATCACCCACGCCCAATTGAATGAAGCCTTACTGAAACAATCGGGAGGCGATGAAGTCTCGCCACCCTCTGAAAGTATGCCTACTCTGCAACAAGTCGAAGACCTGCTCAAGGACTTCAATCCGCAACGTGATGGCAGTGTCGAAGAATATCTGAATTCACACAAGGATAATGTCATCGAAAAATTTGCTCGTCCGGTCGAAACCATGATAGTGCCTGCAGTCCCGGAGCCAGAAGTTTCACTGGACGCAATGCTGGATTTTGATTGGGATATGACTTCAATCCCCCAAAAGACTGGTGAAGGCGATAACTCCGAATTACTCGAATTTGAACTGACCCACGCTGATAGCACCGGCAAGAGTGCTTTAAGTTTGAGTTGATTTTATCCGCTATTCAGCCTGACTCCGCATCAATACGCCCATTTAACTCGGGAATGTACAGACTCGCCAGACGATTTTTCGGGTAAAATTGGCGTTATTCAATCACTAGAAGATAAAGATGAGCAGTATGCCCGCAGCCACCCCGGCTCCAATTTCAAATTTTATCCGCAATATTATCGATGCCGATCTGGCCAGCGGCAAACACAGCTGCATTGTCACGCGTTTTCCGCCAGAGCCTAACGGTTATCTGCATATCGGACATGCAAAATCCATCTGCCTGAATTTTGGTCTGGCGGAGGATTACCAGGGCAAATGCAATCTGCGTTTCGACGATACCAACCCGGAAAAGGAAAACGATGAATATGCGCAATCCATCCAGGATGATGTGCGCTGGCTGGGTTTTCAATGGGACGGCGAGGTGCGCTGGGCCTCGGATTATTTCGAACAACTCTATCTTTATGCGGTGGAACTGATCAGCAAGGGTCTGGCTTATGTGGACGATCTCAGTCCGGAAGAAATGCGCGAATATCGCGGCACCTTGACCATGCCCGGCAGAAATAGTCCTAGTCGCGACCGCCCGGTAGCAGAAAACCTGGATCTGTTTGCACGCATGAGAGCCGGCGAATTTGCCGATGGCAGTAGGGTGTTGCGCGCAAAAATCGATATGGCTTCAGGTAACATCAATTATGCGCGACCCGGCTATTTACCGCATCCGTCGCGCACACCATATCCGCACCGGCGACCAGTGGTGCATCTATCCCATGTACGATTACACCCATTGTATCTCCGACGCGCTGGAAGGCATTACCCACTCGATCTGCACGCTCGAATTTGAGGATCATCGCCCGCTTTACGATTGGGTGCTGGATAACATCTCCATTCCCTGCCATCCGCGTCAATACGAATTTTCTCGTCTGGAGCTACATTACACCATCACCAGCAAACGCAAGTTGTTACAACTGGTCAATGAAAATCGGGTGAGCGGTTGGGACGACCCGCGTATGCCCACCATCAGCGGCATGCGGCGGCGAGGCTATAAACCGACTGGTATACGCGAATTCGCCAGGCGCATCGGCGTATCCAAGAGTGATAATACGGTGGACATGGCAGTGCTGGAATCGGCAATCCGCGAGGATCTGGAAACGCGTGTGCCAAGGGTGATGGCAGTGCTCAATCCGCTGAAGGTGATCATCACCAATTATCAGGGCGCACAATCCCGCGAAGCAGGTTTTCACCCCAATCATCCCGAATTTGGCAGTCGACTGGTGCCTTTCAGCCGCGAACTTTATATCGAGGCGGACGATTTCGCCGAATCACCGCCGCCGGGTTGGCAAAGGCTGACTATCGGCAATGAAGTGCGGCTGCGTTACAGTTATGTGATGCGTTGCGATGAGGCGGTGAAAGATGACTCCGGCAAGGTTATCGAGTTGCGTTGCAGCATAGACCACGACACACTGGGCAAGAATCCAGTTGGCCGCAAAGTAAAAGGCGTTATTCACTTTCTGGACTGTGAACATGCCGTGCCCGCAGAAATGCGCCTGTATGACCGCTTGTTCGATTTGCCGGAACCTGATGCAGATCGTGAGGTGGATTTCTGCACCCATCTGAATCCTGCCTCTTTAACTGTGGTTCAAGGTTTTGTTGAAGCCTGTGCTGCCGAGGCGCAGCCCGAAACCAGTTACCAGTTTGAACGACTAGGCTATTTCTGCACCGACCGGCGCGACCACATTCCGGGCAGTAAACCTATCTTCAACCGCACCGTGACCTTAAAAGATACCTGGGCACGCTGAAATGTTGAAAATTTATAATACACTGGCTCGCGACAAACAAGAATTTGTGCCCATCGTTCCAGGTAAGGTCGGTATGTATGTCTGCGGCATGACGGTGTATGACTATTGCCATATCGGCCATGCCCGGGTGATGGTGGTGTTCGACATGGTATACCGCTGGCTGAGGGCTTCCGGGTATCAAGTGAACTATGTGCGCAACATCACCGACATCGACGACAAAATCATCAAGCGTGCCGCAGAAAATCAAGAATCCATTCATGCACTGACCGGGCGCTATATTGCTGCGATGCACGAGGATGCCGATTTGCTGGGCGTATTGCGCCCGGATCAGGAGCCGCGCGCCACGCAATTCATACCCGAAATGCTGCAAATGATCGGCAAGCTGGAAAACAACGGGCTGGCCTATAAAGCGGTAGATGGAGACGTGAACTATGCGGTGCGCAAGTTTGCCGGCTATGGAAAATTGTCCGGAAAATCGCTGGAGGATCTACGGGCAGGCGAGCGCGTCGAGGTATTGGATGGCAAGAGCGATCCGCTGGATTTCGTGTTGTGGAAGCATGCCAGAGACAGCGAAGCAGAAGAAGTTAAATGGGAATCCCCCTGGGGGCGTGGACGACCCGGTTGGCATATCGAATGCTCGGCGATGAGTTCCCGGTTGCTGGGAGAACATTTCGACATCCATGGCGGCGGTGCAGACTTGCAGTTTCCGCATCACGAAAATGAAATCGCACAAAGTGAAGGTGCGCACGACTGTCAATTTGTTAATTACTGGATGCATAACGGCTTCGTGCGGGTGGATGAGGAAAAGATGTCCAAGTCGCTGGGCAACTTTTTCACCATTCGCGAGGTACTGAAAAAATATGATGCCGAGGTGCTGCGCCTGTTTATTTTGCGCGCACATTACCGTAGTCCACTAAATTATTCGGACGCGCATCTGGACGATGCGAAGGCTGCCTTATCCCGCTTGTATACGGCGCTTAAATTAACTCCCCCAATCGAAGACGCATCGATTGATAGCAACGATTCCTATGCGCTGCGCTTTCAGGCAGCCATGGACGATGACTTCAACACCCCGGAAGCAATGGCCGTATTATTTGATCTTGCCAACGCGCTGAACCGCACACAATCGGCTGAAACAGCACTGCAACTCAAGACTCTGGCAGGAATACTGGGATTGTTGCAACGTGACCCAACCGTTTTCCTGCAAGGTGGCGCTGGAGAATTAGAGGATGCGTCGATCAACTCGCAAATTGCCGCCCGTGTTGCTGCCAAAAAATCCAAGGATTTTGCGCTAGCCGACCATATCCGCAAAGAATTACTGGATCAAGGCATCGTACTGGAAGATTCTGCCTCGGGAACTGTCTGGCGTAGAGCCTGAGTCAAGCGGGTATAGTTCTGGGAGAACGGCCATCCTGCCCGCTATAACGGCAATGGAATCACGCGTTCCCGGCAACGCTGAACCCGCATAGTGCTGCTTGCTTGAGTTGTTACACCGCGCCATTCACCCAAACAGGCGTTTTACTTTTGAGTTGTTAAGGGATAATATATTATCCTTTAATGACAAAATTCATGTGTAATGGACAATATAGAGTCCTTTAAGTATTTTGGGATCGGTACCGCAAAACGCAAACTTGCTGAAAAAGCAAAGGCTCGCCGATTGGCTGAAAATTTTACGCGTGAAACGCTAGCTGAACGTTCTGGTGTTCCGGCTGCCACCATCAAACGATTTGAATCAACTGGAAATGCTTCAATTGAAGCGATCCTGCGTATCGCTTTCGCGCTCGGTTGCTTGAAGGGATTTGATGGACTGTTCCCTGAAAAACCTGTACTTGGCAATAACGATCTGGAAATATATGAAAGAAAACGAGGTCGTAAATGAACTCGTTATCGGTGTCAATTGCCGGGCGTAAGGTGGGTCAACTTTTAGACATAAAGCCGGGCAAAGTTGGCTTCCAATATGCTTTGTCATGGCTGGAATCGGGGTTTTCATTATCGCCACATCACCTCAAATTTAATTCTGAAATTCAATTTCCAGATATTTCAGACGCACGCCTGTTTAATGGATTGTTCGGTGTTTTTTCAGATTCCTTACCAGATGGTTGGGGATTATTACTCATGGATCGTTTTTTTAGTAAAAGAGGTATATCTCGTGACCGTATTACGGCAATTGATCGACTCGGATACATGGGATCCAGATCAATGGGTGCGCTTGAATATCAACCGGAAACTGATTCATCGGCAATAGGTGCCGTTAATTTTGCTGCACTTGCTAATGCAGTTCATGAAGTATTAAACGGTGAATCAACCGAAATACTGGACCAATTAAGAATTGATGGTGGATCACCGGGTGGCGCGAGACCCAAGGTCGTCGTTGCATTTACAGAGGATATGCTGAGATGTTATTCGGGTGTAGGCGATGCGCCTTCTGGCTATGAACATTGGTTAGTCAAGTTTCGCTCCAAAGAAGATGACGTTAACCTAGGCGCAATTGAAAAATCGATCGCAGATATTGCCAAGCTGGCAAACATTCGTATGCCAGTTACCCAGTTAATTAATGTTGGAATGGAACGTTATTTTGCTGTCAAACGCTTTGACAGAGAGGGAAATCGCAAAATCCACATGCATACGATGGCCGGTTTTATTCATGCCAATTTCCGTGAACCCTGCTTGGATTATGAAGATATTTTAGGGGTGGTTGGTTTTCTCACCCGAAACATAAGAGAGGTTGAGCAAATGTACAAGGTTGCTGTTTTTAATGTTCTAACCGGTAACAAAGATGACCATGCCAAAAACTTTTCATTACTTTTCGCTGAATCATGGAAGTTGGCTCCGGCTTACGACTTGACCTATTCAAACGGTATTTCTGGCGAGCATATGACTTCAATGATGGGTAACGGTACGCCGACTAAAAAAGAAATGATTTCTTTGGCACGAGCCTATGAAATCGAGTCGTTTGATGAGATTATACAGAATACCAGACACGCAATTTCCGAGTGGGCTAATATCGCAACAGCGCATGGAATTCCGTTACCGGTTATTAAGGAATATAGCAAGCGTTTTAATTTAATAGATAAATCAACTCTTGGAAAGTAACCGGTTCAGCGCAAACATCGGGTTACGTCGCAAAAAACGCGTTTAAACCGACCTGCCGATATTGTCATCTCCTTGTATGATTAAAGGAATATTTCACGTCGGCGCAGAGTGCCCACACACTACCTGATCATCAGAAATTGTTAATAGGACATGGTACTTGTGCTTTTGCAACGTGCCCCGATCGTATCCGCAAGGATTTGCTCGCTAAAGGCATCGTGCTGGAAGATTCTGCCACAGGAACTGTCAGGCGTAGAGCATGAACGGTATATAATAGCCTCGGATATTATTGATAATTCTGGATTTACTCGCCTACATGAATGAAAGTTTCCTTTGCCCGGTATGTGGCTGCGAGTGCTTGCCGCTAGACGTGGTTGACTTTAATAAATCTTGTGAGGAAAGAAAAGGCAAATTCCTGGCACTTGCACAAATTCCTGTTTATTTTGTACTTTGCCGTGAGTGTAGTTTCTGCTTTGCGCCTGATTTCTCAAACTGGAAACTTGAAGAATTCAGGGAGAAAATATACAACGACGAATATGTATTGGTAGACCCTGAATATATTGAAATCAGACCTCGCGCAAACGCAAAAAATTTAATCTCAATGTTCGGAATCGGGTCGAATTCCATCAAGCATCTGGACTATGGAGGAGGTGACGGGTTGCTCGCCAGGTTATTGCAGGAAACGGGTTGGCAATCAACGTCATACGATCCCTTCGTTAATCTGTACACGCCTATAGATCACCTCGGAAAATTTGACTTAATTACCGCCTTCGAGGTTTTTGAGCACGTTCCAGACGTGCCTGCACTGATGCGTAATCTTGACAAGTTACTGGCTGCTAACGGCATAGTGCTTTTCTCAACCTTGGTATCGGATGAAAATATTGGCGCTAACCAGCGAATAAACTGGTGGTATGCCTCTCCGCGCAATGGACACATCAGCCTTTTTTCAAAAAGAAGTCTCGCTATCCTCGCCAAAAAATATGATTTCAACTTTGGCAGCTTCTCGGTTGGATTGCATGTTTTTTGGAAAGAGGTTCCACCCTGGGCTAGTCATTTAATCCGGATACCGTCCCAAGCAAAGGGATCCTGAGGAATTTAAAGTGGACTTTGAATGATAAATGTAAGTTGTATTATCCCGGTGTTTAACGATACCCATAATTTACTGAATGCCGTTGAATCCTGTCTAATGCAGGGAGAGAATACGGAGGTCATCATCGTTGACGATTGCTCCACTGACACCTCCTTCAAGGTTGCACAACAAATTGCTGCTACCTCGGGGGAAAGAGTCCAAGCCTTGCAAAACATAAAAAATTCCGGACCCGCATTGACGAGAAATCACGGCGCATTGCATGCCCGCGGTGAACTCTTGTGTTTTTTGGATTCTGACGATCAATACCTGGCCGGGTTTACTAAACTGTGTGCGGCTCTTTTGAAGCAACATCCAGAATGGGCCGTCGTCAAAACGCTTATTGATATAGTCAATCCGGATGGTAGTCGTCCGTTAGCCAAGGATGACCCTCGCCTTAAGGCCGCAGCGAATAGTTACCCATGTAACATGCTGGTAAGAAAAGAGGTTTTTTGGGCAATAGGCGGTTTTTCTACAGATGTGCGTCACCGGGGGCCTCTGGCAGGTGAGGACACCGCTTTTTATAGTGCCGTGGTCAAGTTATTCCATTGTGTGACCATTCAACAAGCCTTTGTTGTACACAATAACCGACCGGGTTCCCACCTTGAAACTTTTCTCGCACGCACCCGGGTGGAGAATGGAAAAATTATCTTTCTTCATTCAGATCAAGCTTTGAAGGAACAAGAAATGACCTCCGCCTCGAATGATTATTTTGCTCGAGCAAAACGCAACCTGACTTCTCTGAAACTTTGCAGCAAATAATAACGTCCATTCAAGTCCCTGCAAGACAGGGTAGCAGGTTAATTAAAATCAAACGAACTCCTCGGTCAATTCAAAAATCAAATCGGGCTGTCATGATAGGCTGCACTCAGCGATCATCCTGAAAAACTCAGTTCAACTTGTCGTAGGTGCGAATTTATTCATCCTTACGACAATTTATTAACAAATTGATAGAATTAGATAAATTCTCAAACCGAGCTTTCTAGGGTCATTGATTTCGCAAAATCAATCGAGCCTGCCCCGATCGATACCATTAATACATTGAGGCCCCATTGATATTGCCACCGGGTATCGGATGGCCAGCATGGTACAGTCGTCATCAAGAATTTCTGAATTGGTAAATTTGACCACTTCCTGCCGCATGGTTTCAAGCAAAGAAGGTAGCGATAATGAGCCTGTTTGTTCGATAATATCAAGGCAACGCCCTTCAGAGAATGCTTCGTTTTGTTGATTTTGCGCTTCCGTTACGCCATCGGTATAGCAAAACAGCATGTCTCCCAGATTAAGAATATACTCCATGGAACTGTATTTGATATCAGAGAAAGCACCGATTAGAGCGCCCTTGGGAATGGCTAATTGTTTGGCCTTTCCGTGGGTAAACAGGACGGGCGCACAATGCCCTCCATTTGAGTAGCTTAACTTTCCGCATCTCAAATCCAGAAAACCGCAAAATAGGGTGATAAAAATATGGGTGTCATTGCCAACGCACAATCGGTCATTCAATTTGCTTAGCAGTTGATCCGGTTGCTTGTGATTCATGGCCAAAATATGCAATAAACCGATGGTGCGCGCCATAAACATGGCAGCGGCGATGCCGTGACCCGATACATCACCTATACAAAAGAACAAAAGATGCTCATCAACAAAGAATGCATCAAATAAATCTCCGCCTACGTCAGACGCAGGCTCCATGAAACCGCATACCTGAATATCGAGACGTTCCCTAAACAGAGGATATTGCGGAGGAAGCATGCAGGATTGCAACTGGCGTGCAAGATCCAGTTCTTTTTTGATATGGATCAGTTCGAGTTGCTCGCGCTGAGCTTTCAGTGTCAGTTCGTTGCTTCGTCGCATTCGCTCGGTGAGGGTGGTCATCAGGTTGCGAGCAATACCGGGTACGATCATGAGTCGATACCAGAACACTTCCTGCGATAACTTGAGAACTCGAACATCAGTACGTGCCAGTATTAGCGCCGAAACTGGCTTGCCATCAATGACTGAAAGCTCTCCGATGCACTCCCCAGGGGAAATGTTGATGCCGGGATGCTGACTCAAATTATTTTCAAGATGGACGCCAATTTCTCCAGAAAGTAAAACATAGACATTTTGATTAGTTTCGCCGGGTTTAAGTAATGTAGTGCCAGCGGATAACAGCAATACTTCACTGTCAGCCAAGGCATCTTGAACAATATTTTCGTCAATATCGTGAAATAGTGAAATCCAGTTAATGCCCAAGCTACGCCGGACTTTATTCCTCCGGTTGATTTCACCACAGCTATTTATAGTTCTACGTTCAGGTTTGCGTATGAAGGGCATACGCTGAATAGATTTAATCGTCATTACGCTACCTTGGGCCAACATACGCTAAAGCTTAAATGATTGCAGCCCTCGCTATAACAATAGCGCTGGGTATCGGAAAAACGGCGGATCAACAGGATACCTAATCCGCCAGGCTCAGCTTCAGCAAGTGTGTATGTTCTTGACTTAGTCGATGTCGCTAACGGGTTGAAGGGGGCACCACTATCGGTAATGGTGACGATGGCCTCGTTGTGATGCACGACTAGATGCAAGTGAATGGGTGACGATGGTATCGTCGTGCCACCGTGATCAATAACATTAGCTAAGGCCTCATTCAGGCAAAGTTCAAGACGACTAATCTCGTTTTGCGGTACGTTACTCGCTATACAGGCACTTTCCAGCCAAGCTGAAGCGTGTCGCACGTCACTGGCATCAGCATGTATCGACAGTTCTTTAGCGTGGAACACGCGTAGCGACTTGCTCTCGACTGCGCCTCCTTCGCTGCGCTCTCCCCGCTTGCGGGAGA
>CAIRBC010000199.1 GCA_903876685.1 uncultured Nitrosomonadales bacterium
CACAATTCGGTCGAAAATTTCAACTGGGGTCTCTCTCGCAAGCGGGGAGAGCGCAGCGAGGGGGGCGTAGCCGAGAGTATGATCGTTGCGCGAGTTTCACGTTAACGAAGCACCTGTAACAAAAGGTGCCTGGTTCGAATTAAATTCCGGCATTGATACAAACTTGCTATAACAGCAAATAATTAATCGGGCCTGACCCTTTTAGCCCGCTTTGATAAAAATCTCGCATAATTAGTTGTAACGGCTTGCATTTGAAAACGCTTCAACCTGCATTTATCCGTGTCGACTTGCATTTCATTTCATTAAAACGGAGTAACTACTCAGGTACGCCAAATAGTGAGCGTAGCCCGGATGGAATGAAATGGAATCCGGGGTCTCGTGTCACTCCATGCAACCTGAAAAATCGCATGCGATCCGATTTTTGCCGGATTCCCCTCAGCTACTTCCGGGCTACGTTACTGCCCCTATTGATTTAATAATCAAAGAGGTCAGGGTCGAATTGTTTTGAGCCGTAATCAAAGCGAGGACAATTGGGGCAGACCATGGTTTTTCTTTAAATTAGTAAGTTCTTAAAAGGAATGTATTAATTGCGAATTTATCTTGATCTTTGCTGCTTCAATAGGCCTTATGATGATCAGTCACAAACGCGTATTCGATTGGAAACTGAGGCTAAACTGGTTATTCAGCAGAAAATTCGCAATGGCGAATGCGAATTGCTGTGGTCTTCAGCACTGGATTTCGAAAATTCAAAAAATCCGTTCTTGGAACATTTGTACGCTATACAAGAGTGGCGAAAATTGGCTGTTTCCTGTGTCATGGCGGATGCTGAAGTTGTGAGTATTGCACAGCGATGGTGTTCGGTATTGGCGAATACGATGCTCTGCATATTGCTTCTGCTATTGTTGGAAAAGCAGACGTGCTTGTTACGACGGATGACAAGTTTAGCAAACGTATGCGTCAATTTGGCAGGGGTAGTGTGCTCTTCCCTGTCGAGGCTGTAGCCTATCTGGAGAAATGGTATGAGGACTGATGCAGAAATTCGTATGGCCGGAATGCAGGCGCTGATTAATACCTTGGGGTTGGTTGAGGCCGAGTGTTTCATGATGTCGGTATCGCGTGACCGATTGAATTATACCGAGTGGCGGCGTCATGGGTTGCCGGAAATGTCGCTTGATGCGCTGGCACAAGCCGCGAATCGTTATGCCGACAAATTGAACGTACAGTAGAATTCCCGTTGTTCGCTCTTACCCACGTCCTCGATCTCCTCTGCATTACGAGGACAGGTCTAGCATCGGTTATGTTTATTCTTTCACCAGCTTATCCAGAATAAACTGCCATTCGACCGGATCCAGCGGGGTGATCGACAGGCGGTTGCCGCGCTGCAAGGTGCGCATATTTTCCAGTTCAGGATGTGCGCGCAATTCCTGCAGGGAAATAAGCCTGGTTTTTTGTTTTAATTGCACCTCCACGTTATACCAGCGTGGTTGTTCCCGCGTCGCCTTGGGATCAAAATATTTACTGGTAAATTCAAACTGAGTCTCATCCGGATAAGCGGTAGTGCTTACACGGGCAATACCCGCGATGCCAGGTTCCTTGCAGTTGGAATGATAAAACAGTACGCCATCGCCGACGTTCATCTGGTCGCGCATGAAATTGCGTGCCTGATAATTGCGCACGCCATACCAGGCAACAGACTGATCGGGAAGTGCCGCAAGATCATCGATGCTGCAATCGGAGGGTTCAGATTTCATCAGCCAGTAACGCATAGGTATTCCTTTGGGATGTAAATGTATATTTTACTTGTTGTTTTTATGTGCATTTTACCTGTGTTACGGGGTCAGGTCTAGCTAAGTAGCACATGTTCA
>CAIRBC010000200.1 GCA_903876685.1 uncultured Nitrosomonadales bacterium
AGCCACTCCTTCGAGTTGCCGGTGATGATGAAGTCATCCGCATAACGCACCATGTTCATTTTCAGGCCTTTCCGCTGCGCTCCCGGAAATTTCTCCGCCAGCATCGCTTCGAGTCCATCGAGTACCATGTTTGCAACCACCGGCGAAATAATCCCGCCTTGCGGGGTGCCGGCGTCAGTGGGAAAGAGTTCGTTTTGATACAGGTAGCCAGCTTTTAGCCAATTTCGAAGCACGCCCTTAGCCGTTGGGATATTGGCAAGCGTCCAGTCGTGGCTGATATTGTCGTAACAGCCTTTTATATCGCCCTCCATCACCCATTCCGCACTCGTCTTTCTTGACAGAATGGTGAAGCATTGTTCCCCTGCATCAGCAGTCGAACGTTCCGGCCTGAATCCATATGAATTCGGGTCGGCAGTGGTTTCAGCAACGGGTTCCAACGCCAGCAGATGTAACGCCTGCATGGCGCGGCACTTCATTACGGGTATGCCGAGCGGTCTTGTCTTGCCGTTCTTCTTCGGAATTAAAACCCTCCGAAGCGGAAGAGCCGAATAACCCCGTCTCTTCAACGATGCTATCGCGTTGGTCTTTGCGAGTTGATGCCCACTGGGCATCATCCCTGCTTACCCCAATTGCCTCCGGTGTTTTCCATACAATCTTGTCCACGCCGGGGGTGTTCTTGCCTTTATTTTGCGAGCTTTCGCCTGCGGCGAAATGCCTGCTAACCCCACTTCAGTCACCCGCTTGACGGCTAATGCTTTGCCGCTGAACGAGTGGGTCAGTAGCCATTGCAGGGCTTTCACCTTGTTATGACGACCGGCCTGTGTTGCCTTCACAATACGCGCTTGCAGCCTTCTTACCTGACCCAGGACTTTAACGTGAAACTCGCGCAGCGATCGTCTTCTCCCTCGCCCGCTTGCGGGAGAGGGATGGGGAGAGGGAAACGGGCATGATGGGTTTCATCATCAGGGGTGGCAATTTGCCATGCCCGTTAGACCAATTGATGCCGTCCCACGTCGTGCCGGAAGGCGCACACGCCAATGATGCAGCGTCCATTTGCTTCTCCTCCGCTAAAAAGGTTCTATAAACTCTCTTGTGAAGAGAGACCACGAGGACGTCAGCCCGCTTTCGCGTGGAATAATTTTTCAATCCCTATCAGCCCTATTACCGGGCGGTATGCTTTTTCCTCGATCCTATTTTCGCACCGCCATAGGCAGACTTTGCAGCCTGCTCTCCCCGAAAGGGGAGCGATACGGGGTTTTCACGTTCTGCTTACACAAGTGCGTCGGGTTAGGTGCCTGCTCTCGACCGGAAGGTGTATGGGTCACGAGGGCGCATTGAAAAGACGCTGCTCCCACCTTCGTTACTTTTTTTGGTTCAAGCGTAAAAGCAACTTCCGCTTGTTATAGGTGACGATCTTTATCGCAGATTCACATATGTTTACCGATACCGACTATCTAGCACTGATCCGGCTTATGGCTGCCAGAAGGGTACGCCTCTTGCTACCCCACTCCTTGTGGTGACTCGTTACATTGTCAGAGTCGCTCTTTAATTCAGACTCCTAGATTCACCCGTTGACACGGGCGGAGCTCTCCTGTAAAAAAGTGAGCACAACTAATGCAAGCGACCTCGTGTCGCACTTGAATTTCCTATCCTTAAACATTGAAGCAGGCGGTTGTCAATCAGTCAAATCAGGTTTATGATTTTTTTGAAGTCAGGCTCAGCTATAATACGACGCGTAGCGTGTATTTTGACATTTCAGCGTTCTTCTGAAAATTATAAGCAAGGGAATTATTCATGGGAAGCTACGCCTCAAAAATAAGCAGCGCACACAGCGCATCGAGTGATCCATTTTTTGCCGAACATGGTTACACGCAGGCACCGACGCTGGTACAGTGGATGGCCACGCTGCGCTGCGAGCTTAGTTGCCCGCACTGCCTCGCAGCAGTACGCAAGGGGCTGATCGAAGATATGCCGCTACCTGAAGTCTACAACCTCATCGATCAGGTCGCCGCGATGGGGGTTGCCGAGTTTCTGATTACAGGCGGTGAGCCGCTCATCCGCGAGGACTTGGCTTCAGTGATCCACCGGCTTCGCGAGCGAAACATCACCTGGTCTATCAATACCGCGATTGCGCCAACGCCAGAGCAGAGGAAGGCCATGCGCGCTCATCCACCGGCACTCGCGGCCGTAAGCCTGGACGGCCCAAGGGATATCCATGATGCCTTTCGCGGTCGCGCTGGTTCATACGATGTCGCACACGAAGCTATCGCCTTCTTTAGAAGTCTGCCGAACTGTTCAGTGACTGCCGGCACTACGGTGACAACCCGCAACGTTCACCATTTGCGCGAGACCCTCGATATCGTTCGCCGTTCCGGAGCCGACCATTGGGGCCTGCACCTTCTGCTACCGGAAGGTCGCGCCGCGCGCCGCAAGGATCTCTTTTTAGGTCGCAGAGATCTGGATCGCCTGCTGGATTTTGCGGCTCGGGCACGCAGCATCTTTCCGACCTCGATCTGCGACGAGATCGGTTATCTAGGGGAACTCGAGCCGCTGGTTCGCGATGTGCCCTGGGCCTGCGGTGCAGGGGTCGCGCAGTGCGTCGTCCTGCCCGACGGCTCGGTCGTTCCTTGTTCAACGCTGGACCGCAACACGAGTGCTGGCAACCTGAAGGACAGTTCGCTTTCCCAAATATGGGCGCAGGGCTTCAGTGAACTCAGAGACCATAAAAAGCACGGTGCCTGTGCGTCATGCGAATACGAGAGGGCTTGCGGTGGCGGCTGCTGGCTGCAACGCCGGGCCGGAACCCATTGCTACAAGGAGGCATGGGTCTTCCCCGATGCAATACGCTCGGCCGCCGGCATCGCACTATGTTTTGGCATATCGGCAGCATCCGCAGAACCAAGCATTGAGCAGAAATCCGCTTCGGACCGGATGGCTGCACCCGCAGTAGCGGCGTCCAGAATGGAGCCGCAGGCCAGGCCTGGTTCGGGCGGAGCTTATGGCGTAACACCAGACCTGGAGTCTGTGATCATCAATCTGGTTGCCAATGACCTGTCTAACGCAGTGCAGGTTGCCGGTGAAACACAGTTTGATGGCGGGCTCGATCCCAAAATCCAAGCTGATCCGGCAATGCAGCTTGTTCGCGCCTTCGAGTCACATACCCTGCCATGGGACTTGACTGAACGATGCATAGTGGTTCAAAAGGCGCTCACGACGACGCAAAAGTCACTCGGCTTTGCGGCACTTGCTTTCCGCTCATTGGCTGAAAGCATACTTGATTCCGGCGCTGCAGCAGTGCGTCCGCCCGCTGAGACGGCGGTGCTTAACGAGACACTTTTGACACTAACGCTGAAGGCACAGAGCTGGCGGAAAGAGATCTTTGCCGCTAGGCTCGATCCTTATCTGGCGCGGCACCGACTTCCGATCAAGAACCGCTTTCTGGGGTCTAAGGCCATGCGAATCCCACCCGTTTCTGAAAGGCTCTCCGAGGTTGCAGACATTAAACGCTGGGGCAAGAATGATCAGGCAGACTGGGCGCTCGATACCCTGCTCGAGCGCCACCCTTGGGCCGAAGGGCTGATACTCAAAGTGTCAGGCTCGGATAATGTGTCCATCGAAACGCCAGCCGGTTTACAGGCAGTCAAGCATATATTAGCCGATAGCCCGGTAGCCTTCGGCATCGCAGACAGATTGCTGACTGGCGCGACTGAGCCCGTCGTCATGCTAGGCTGGAAAGAAGATGCAGACCCGCCTTTGCCCATTCATCTGCCGCGAAACGCCGTGTTGACGTGGCCGGATGTCGTGGCGCTCTACGAGACACAGCATCGTGCCGAACTGGATGCCGTGGTATCCACGAACCTTAAACTCCTGCCTAAGTATGCTGTTATCGACATCGATCCGCGCCTCTGGCCAACGATGCACAGGCTTGTGCGAAATGGTGATAGCGACGCCCAAACCCTTGGAGTAGCGCGCTGGTGGTTGGCGAATATGTGGCTATTTTGAGGTGCCGCGTGAACCTGGCGCGGCGCGCCAAAACTGCATTCCCTCGCGGCGCGAGGGAACGAGATAAAACAAATCCCAATGACTTGTGCCGTGTGCCAAACAAATCGCCAGCAATCTGGCTCCTACTCCATCACCAACCCAGACCATGAGATAATGCTTGCTGTTGCAGGTTCACAAAGGGCCGCAGTTCTGCTGCGCACTGGCGGCCAGCAGGTAATCATCGAGGGTATTCCCTGTTGAGTTTTGCTGTGTTGGAGAGCATAGTGTACAGCTTGTTTTCCGGTTTTGCTGCTGATGCGAAATCGTTTGCAAAGGCTGAACAGGGACTCTATGTGTTTACAAATCGCAAAAAATCACTTGTTGTACGGCTTGATTCCGTACACTATACAATATCCTTTAATGCTGTTATATTATTAACATATTTTAAGCTGTGACTCAGAAGAAATTTTAAGCTGTGACTCAGAAGAAACTAAAGTCACTGTAAAAAAGGGGAATTAGATGTCAAGCACTCATACAGAGCAACTGCGAAACAACCGTATAGAATTGCGCGCTACGCCTCACGAAAAAGAGTTGCTAACCCGCGCAGCTGCTATCGAGCATATGGATTTAACCGGCTTTATCATGCGTACTGCGGTTCCTACAGCGCGTGAGGTGATACAACGCACCGAACGGGTCGAGCTATCCGAACGTGACACGCTGCTAGTCCTGAATCTTTTGGAGAACCCACCCAAGCCAAACGCTAAGCTCAAGTCTGCGGCCAAAGCGTGGCAAATCAGCCAAAAGCCATAATTAGATGGCGCTTGAATGGCACGAAGAGTCGATAAGTCGCACTCACGACCGCAAGTCATTTGACTGCGGCGAACCAGCCCTCAACGAATATCTGGCAAAATTTGCGCGGCAAAATCATGAGTCCGGCGGCGCAAAAACCTTTCTTGCCGTATCTCCTGAATCCCCAATTCATGTTCTCGGCTATTACAGCGTATGCCCCGCATCGTTGGACTATGCGCGAACGCCGGAAACGATACGTCAAGGACTCGGACGTTACGAAGTACCCGTGTTTCGCCTCGGAAGGCTGGCCGTTAACAAAAAAATTCAAGGGCAAGGACTTGGCGGCCAACTGTTCATTTCGGCAGGTATGCGCTGTCTGCGCGTGGCAGCTCAAGTTGGCGGTGTCGCGCTCCTGATTGATGCCAAAAACGCCCGCGCTGCCACATGGTATGAAAGCTATGGCGCAACGCCCTTGGCTGACGCTCCACTCAGTTTAATCCTACCTTTTTTTATACTTAACACAGTACTCAGCACATGAAACGGTCAAGAGCCTCCGCGCCACTGGCATGATGGATCAGCTAACGATGCGCGAGTTTGACAGGATGTGTCTGCTTCCGGTTGAGCCTCTGCGCAAAGAGGAAATCAAGCATATCCTCAAAGCTTCGCGGCTTAGCCAGGCAGACGAGTGAAAAGAATGCGACCCTGGCCGTTCGCAGTAACAGCAGTAAATCTTGCGTGTTAAAGTCCCGTCTGAGGAATTGTCCGTGCGCCTCGGTAGCTAGAGGTGCGCGGCATCGTGGTAACACGGGGTCGTAAGTTTCCAAACAGCAAGAGAGCAGGCCGTAACGCAAGTGAACCTATATGTAGCCTCGTAAACGAATTGAGTAAAACTATTGCTAGCGACCTCGTGTCGCACTTAAATTTCCTATCCTTCGAGCATGATGATTGACTGTCAGAATTGTATAAACTTTAGCCTTCAGTCCTCAAATGAAATATTTCCCAATTACCAACTTTTTCTCTGTTACAAATTAAGTTTCCGGAGCGTTCTGCGCATAAAAATTTTGTACCCACTGAAAGTGTAAATTTATTATCAGAGATAAGATTTTTGTTAAAGTAAAAAAAATCCAAATCATCTTCTGTGCCTATGGTAATTTGATCATCAACACAATGTAATTTTTCCAATAGACCAAATTTATTTTTAGTAAACAGGAGAAACTTATTACTGCAACCCAATATTAAAACGGGTTGTATTTTATCTGATAAATTTAAATTTCTACCAA
>CAIRBC010000201.1 GCA_903876685.1 uncultured Nitrosomonadales bacterium
CTGACTTACGTCTAACGCTAACAAGCTAGCATCAAAAGCATTTCGGAGCCGAAGTCATCGTGCTTCACCCACTTCAAAAATACAGATATAAAGCTGAAATGCATAAAACTACCCCCGCACTTTCACCTTGGCGAATTCACAGCACTTTCAAACTGCGGCCACAAGCGACAATATGAATTCACAAAACGATACACTAATACGCATATTGATGATGCTCCGGTACATTCCAAAACATCCGTATCAGATAACCGCAAAGGAACTCGCCGAGAAATTAAAGAAGTACCATTTGTTTAGTGTCAGTAAGCGTACCGTGGAACGTGACCTTCTCTCACTCTCATCAGTATTCTCGCTTATTGCCAACGACAAATCGCGCCCTTATGGATGGAGCTGGAGTAAAGATGCCACTCCGCAATTTGACGAAGTAACACAAATAGTAATGAAAGTGCGCAACTTTGAAATTGGCTTAAGTGAGTCGGATGTGAAGGTATTTGGCGAGGGCACTTTCTGTTACTCCGACAAATTGAAGGAAGAAACCCGCAAAGCAATATATGATATGCCGGTCGGAAGAGATGATTATCTTTATTTTTTAAAATTGGGATGGCAGCTTTGGGAAAATGAATATTTTCGACTTAATGAAGAGCAAATTGCTAATCAAGGACAGCAAAACAGGCACTGAATTCCTCTTTAAATCTGACGACGATTTAATCGCGGCCGGTTGGATGATTGATTAGGATGTATTTTGAATACGGGGCAGCGCCGTTCCGCTGCATTTAAAGATTGCCTCTTAAACTTGATGCATTGTTGTCTTGATTGAGGGGCACGCTATAGGTGTCATTCGTCAATCAGCGCCAAGTCACCACGGAGAAGCTGGAGGCCGCTATTTGCACGACGATCAATGCGTACAATCAATTTCAACTGCCCCGCTATTGGGGCGACACGAAACGCGCGGCGGCAGACGGCACGCAATGGAATCTCTACGAAAACAATCTGCTGTCAGAACGACACATCCGTTACGGTGGCTATGGCGGCATTGCTTACTACCATGTGAGCGACACGTATATCGCGCTGTTCTCGCATTTCATTCCGTGCGGCGTATGGGAGGCCGTGTATATCCTGGACGGACTTACCAAAAACAAGTCAGATATCCAACCAGACACCCTGCATGGCGATACCCAAGCGCAAAGCGCGCCGGTTTACGGCTTGGCGTTTTTGCTTGGCATCAAACTAATGCCGCGTATCCGCAACTGGAAAGACCTGAAATGGTTCCGCCCGACCGCCGATGAAGTGTATCAGCACATCAACGACCTGTTTACCAAGGACGCAATCGATTGGGATTTGATCGCCTGCCATTTGCCGGACATGCTGCAAGTAGCGCAATCGATTCGCGCCGGACGTATTTCTCCATCTACCATCTTGCGCAAGCTCGGTACCGCTAGCCGGAAAAACAAGCTGTATTTCGCCTTTCGTGAACTCGGCCGAGTCGTGCGCACGATATTTTTGCTGGAATATATCAGCGACGATGCGCTTCGCCAAGTCATCCAGGCAGCGCAAAACAAGTGCGAAGGCTTCAACAACTTTGCGCAGTGGGCCTACTTTGGATCAGATACCATTGAGGAAAATGTGCGCGAGGATCAATTGAAAATCATCAAGTACAATCATCTGATCGCCAACTTGATGATTTTCCACAACTGCCATACGATGACGCAGGCGTTCAAGGAACTGGAAGCTGAGGGGATGAAGCTGACGCCGGAATTGGCCGCCGCATTTAGCCCATATCGGACGCACCACGCCAATCGTTTCGGAATGTATGAGTTGCGAGAGCGTGATTTGGGGCCGATTGACTACGGTGTAATGTTCCAGATGTAGCGCAATCCGTGAAAATTCTTGTTAGCAGGTAGTCTATAAACTACAATAAGGGATGATCGAGATAAAGCAGACCGAGATTTTCCGAAAATGGCGAATGCAGCTTAAGGATGAGCGTGTACGCGGATTGATAGCGTCCCGCCTGGATCGCCTCGGTTTCGGTCATGCTGGGGACGTGGAACCAGTGGGGCAAGGGATTAGTGAGTTGCGCATCCATTACGGCCCTGGATACCGCATCTACTTTCATAAACGAGGCGAAACGATCATAGTCTTGCTGTGCGGCGGCGATAAAAGTACGCAAGCAAAAGACATTAAGGCAGCAAAGCGCCTAGCTGCTGAATGGGGTGAATAAAATGGCTGAAAAATTGACAACCTACGATCCAGCTGAGGATTTAGCTTCTGACGAAGCAATGGCAAGCTTCATGGCCGAAGCGTTCGAGACGAACGATGCCGGTTACATCGCGCACGCACTTGGAGTGGTCGCTCGTGCTAAAGGAATGGCGCAAATTGCCGAACAAACCGGTCTTTCCCGCGAACAGCTTTACCGTTCTTTCAGCGAGAACGGCAACCCGACCCTGAGAACCACCCTTGCAGTGATGAAGGCACTTGGCCTCGATCTAACCGCCAAGATTCACGCCTGACTATACGCGCACCGAGGCGCCATTCCTGAAATGTAGTGCTGTTACTCATTTACGAAGGAATCCTTACGGTACCCCTGATTGAGCTTCGGCATGGACAAGCAATACCGGAAAAGCCAGATAAGCGCATTAATCACAGCAACCCGCATCAATCATTGATTCTGGAATTAGAAAGAGCATATCGCTTCTTCAACAAACGGTTTGCAGCAGGTGAGTTACCACTGTCTGTCGTTATCAATGTCGAGGCAAGAAGTAAACTATATAGGGGTTCCACGCCGGAACCGCCGAAAATTCCGTCACTTCAAATCCAGCCCTGCCAAGAGCGCATTCAAGTCGATCATCTTGCCGCCGCTCTGGAACGTTTAGTGCCCGTTCAGCAGGATGTGCCGCCAGGCCGCTGGCGATATCCTGGTGATCAGCTCAACGGCCTTGGTATTGCCACTCGTCTCGTACTTCGTCAGCAGGTGCGACAGGATTGCTGAGTTGTAGTAGATGATCGCGTTCGCGATCAGCCTGGCGCACTGGTTGCTGATCTCAATTTCGATGTCGGTCCGCCCGGTCAGTTCCTTCTTTCCGCCGACCTGGGCGATGGTCGAACGTAGCTGGTGGTAAGACTCGATGCGGTTCTGCGAGCGATGGACATTACGCTCCAGTTGCGGATCGCGCAGGTAGCGCAGCGTGTAGATGCTGCGCACAAGTTTGTCGAACTCGAAAATCGCGCGCCGCGTCGGGTTCGTCGTGGTGTAGGTGTACAGCTTGCGGATCAGTGTGCCCTGAGTCATCTCCTTCAGCCCGAGCGTGGCGACAATTTGATCCATGTTGGGTTTTTCGTCGACGATTACCTGCAGGTCAACCTGGCCGACCGGGCGAACCAGGTATTTCTCGTATAACGCAGGGTCGTCGGCGCAATACAGTTCTTTCAGTTGGTCTTCCATGTTGGTGAAGCGCGGCTCGAAGCGTGGTCCAAACCAGTACAAGATGGCGAAGTTGGCCTTGTTGACGCTGTGCATGTCGCCGGTGATCACGGTCGGCACGATGTCCGAGGTGTTACGATACCAGATGTCGAATACATGGTGGGCCTCGTATTCATGCGCGCCGATCAGGTAGCCGTTGAGTGGCGCGTGGTTGCATAGAATTGTATAGGCAACCACACCCTTGCCACGTCCAAAGTATTTGCGCGAAGAGCGCGCCTTCACGGTGGGCCGCTCAACACCAAACTTCTGACCATCGACGGCACCGTACAGTGTATCAAGGTCGAACGAGTAATGCGGAAAGATTGGTAGCGCGGCGATGGCGTTGCTGATGCGGTCGTTGGCGGCGTGGAGCGATGCCTGGCGCAGGTATTGCTGGTAGGTTGTCTCCAGCACATGGTATGGGATGTCGCTGGTACGCGCCATGACCTGATTGCCGTGGTTCATCGCTTGCGCGATGATGACCGCCATCAGGCTGTCGGCGTCGGCTTCCTTCTTCGCATAGCGCGGTTGCAATGGCGTGAGCGCTGATAGAAACTGGCACTGGCTGTTGACGAAACGGAATACGTCAGCAACATCGCAGAATGGCAGTTGTTCATAGAACATCTGCTCGCGGACCTTCTGGTTATCACCCTTTGGCTTGCGCCAGATCAGCTTCTTCGTGTCCTTATCGTAGTCCAGTGCGTCAGCTTTCCCTCTTTCAGCTCGCTATTGAATGCCAGCCATTGCGCGCCCAGCTCGGCCGTCAGCGCGTCGAGCTGGGCATTGACAGACTGGCGCAGGAAGGGGATGTCCATTTGCGCGAGCGCGTCGGCCTTGTCGTCCATCGAGACCAGCTCGTCGGAGAAGTGGCGGTGTTGCAGGCTGTCATCAAGGTAGATTTCACCTGACTGAAATCGCTTCCTGATCTGCCGATATAGCCAAAACTCGTAGTGGTCAGCGTGCAGTCCGGTCGACTTGCCATCGGTATCGAAGGTCAACAGGTACGGCCGCAATCGTTTCGGCAACGTGGTCGCCGGACATTCGGCCAATGGCCGTTGCGACAGGCGCTGCTGCTTGGCAAACACGCTCTTGGCCCAGGCCAGCGCTGCGAGCCAAGGACTGTCGGAGACGGTGCTGGCAAAGTCGAGCGCGACGTACAGCGGTCGCAGATGGCGGCGGATGCGCTCAGTCAGGCTGTCCACCGCCTGCCAGTGTAAGGCCAGTTTGCTCACCGGCTTCACACTCAAGCGCTGACCGGTGATTTGTAGCGTGTCTCTGGGCATGATCTTGTACGCGCGCTGGCGCACGGTGCCGAACGGCGTGGCGTCGGCTACCGTGTCATCGACATAGATCAACAGCAGGCGACCGACCTGCGGCGTGTCCTGCCGACGACTCACTTGTTCCGCTGAGAAAGACTTCTGCGCGAGCGCGCTGCTCTCGTCCTCCAACTGCTTCATGTGATAGGCCATCGCATCGACCAGGTTGTCGGAGAGCTGTCGGTAGCGTTGCCAAGCGTAACACAGCAGGTAGAGATGGGTCTGATCCGCCTTGAGGTTGCGCAGGTCGTTGACTGTGTAGAAGTTCGCCAGACTCGCGTAGTACAGCAGATTCTGCTGCGAAACACCCAGCTTGGGCAGCAACGCCTTGGCGATCCGGTGCAGCGGCTCTAGCAAGGTGTGGACAGCGGCGTGAATATGCTGTGAATTCGCCAAGTTGAAAGTGCCAGGCATATTTAGGCATTCAGTGTGTATTTGCTAAGAATTAGACGCGTAACCACCAATAAACTGCAAGAAAACCGAAGAAAATCCAGTTATGAGATACAAAACTTTGAAGAAGACGTGGCACATTCATACCGCCATATTCTAGGCACTTTCAACTTGCTGCTGACAAGCAAGGTGCGCTTCTCGCGTTCGCGGATCATCTGACGCCAGCCGAAGCTCTTGGCGTCCTGCTTGAGTGCCGCCAGTTGAGACAGGGTGTCATCACGCACCAGAAGCTGGGCCAAGGCGGCTTTGGCCGCGTCGTCCAGCACTTCCGCAAGCAGGCCGCCCAAGCGCCGACGTTCGGCGGATAGTGTTTCACTGATCAGCTCTTGCAGGCTGGTATAGCCGGGCCGGATAATCTTGTGCTTGTTGAGCCAGACGATCAGCTCGGCGGCCACGAATCCAGGCGTCACGTCGCGCCGCACGGTCTGCGTGGCCTGCTGCCCAAGCTGCGGCAAGAAGTCGGCCACCCACAGCTGGTAGCCGAACAGTTCAGCAACTCGCTCGCGCTGGGTGTAATGCTCATGCTTGCTGATTGGCTTGCGCTCGAACGCTTCGCCGTGGAAATAGCGGCTCAGCACGAAGGTGCAATCGTCCTCGACCTCGCTCCAGTCAAAGCGGAAGAAGGCATGTTTGGCCTTGAAGTAGCCAATCTGCAAGAGGCAGTAGACCTGTGCATGGAGGCCGGGACGGCTGCTGGCGAGTGCCAGTTCGGTTTCCGTCAATGCTAGATATTCCAGCCGCTGTGCATCGTCGAAGTCCGGCAGGCCGTACAACGCTTCCTGCTCGGCGCCGGACAAGACGGTCAGGCGCTCGCTCTTTGCGATCTGCATGCGTTACTCCGGCGCTCGTAAATATTGGTACAGCGTTTCTCGGCTGATGCCAAATTCGCGGGCGAGTGAAGTTTTCTGTTCGCCGGCAGCGACCCGCTGCCGCAGCCCGGCAATCTCCTGATCTGAAAGTGATTTTTTGCGGCCACGATAGGCGCCGCGCTGCTTGGCTAACGCGATACCTTCGCGCTGCCGTTCGCGAATCAGCGAGCGCTCAAACTCGGCGAATGCACCCATGACCGACAGCATGAGATTCGCCATCGGCGAGTCTTCGCCTGTGAATGAAAGGTGCTCCTTGACGAATTCGATATGCACGCCGCGTTGCGTCAGCATTTGCACGATGCGGCGCAAATCGTCGAGATTGCGCGCCAGGCGATCCATGCTATGCACGACCACGGTGTCGCCAGTACGGGCGAAACTCATCAGCGCTTCCAGTTCCGGCCGATTAATATCCTTGCCCGATGCTTTGTCGGTGAATGTGCGATCAACCTTGACGTCATCCAGTTGTCGTTCCGGGTTCTGGTCGAGCGTGCTGACCCGGATGTACCCAATGCGCTGTCCGATCATGGAATTCCCTGCAAAATGTCAGGAAAGACTCTATGACATTTAGCGAGATATGTCAATAAATTCAAAAATTTATTCTATCCTGACGTGTTTTACGCAGTGCATCTGACATCAGGATAGGGTGTACCCCAATTTGACAAATTCCACCGTTTTAGGCGCAGAATCCTGGTGACGGAATTTTCGGCGGTTCCGGCTTAGATCCCCTATATTGGAGCGCTAGGCAGTTCCGGCAGCGGTCCTGCCGGCTGGACGATAGCTCCGCCGCAGGACTCAGCCAGCACTTTGCCGACTTGCCCCAGCTATGTTTCGGCATACGACGATCCGCAAAGGTTGCTTATGAGATTTGCTGGCATTAAAACTGATTTTGCATTTAAAAAGGTTTTTGGCAGCGAGCAGCACACAGAGATTCTAATTGGATTTCTGAATGCTATTCTGGCTTTGCAGGGAGACAAGGGCATTGAAGGTGATGGACGTGTAACTGCCGAGCGATGGTGTCAATAGTCCAGTTCTCAACCAGGTAATACCGTAATTGTTTTTTAATACCCGGACAGGCGCCCAACAACACGAACTTCAGGAATGATGTCGTCTTCGTTGATATAGCCGATGGCACCTGCGGTGGTCTTGACGAATTTGATGACGTCGGCAGCAGTTTGCAATTCCAGAGGTGGCATACCTTTTCCGGCAAAGAGGCGTATCGCCCAATAGGCGGAATATTTTTCGTCGCTCTGGTTCAGATAGCGACTCAGAAATTGGTTGCGCAACTCCCCTGACTTAATATTCACCGCCGTGACATTGATGCTGTTTACACGGATCATTTTCCCGGTAAACAATTTTTGTATCGTGAGCACATCAAGCTTCCCCAACGCAGGATCCCCGATGACAACTAATTCACCCGCCAGCGCATCGCTCATGGAAAGAAGTACAACCAGTAACAGTTTTATCATGGCTGCATCCTCTTAGAACAGAAAACTGTAAGAAAGAGAGTACACATTGATGTGCTGATTGCCGGATTCACCCTTGACCGGCGCATCGATAAAACTGGACATCGCATCGGTATGCACAAGCATCCATTCCGCCTTGAATTTGCTTTTTTTACTGGTATCGTAGGCGGTGCCCAAAGCCCAGGAATGCTGGTCAGCCATACCCAGGAAATCGGCGAAGGCGCGATTTTGGGCATTGTAAAAAATGACTTTTGGCATGGTTTGCGGCGTTCCAGTTACCTGCGCACCGTTTACAGCATTATATATGTTAATGTTTTTAGATTGTATTTGTGCATAAGTAACATAGGGTGTAAAGCGTCCGTAATCTTTCGATAAAGAAAGGTAAGCACTTTCTGAATCCGGACCAATATCTATCCCTGCGTACCTGCGCTTGATATATTCTCCCGTAGTCTGCAAGCCCCAAGCCCAACGGATATCTACACCCAGAAAAAAAGATGGCGTCGTAAATTTGGGGGTTGTTCCAGAGGCATCTGGCGGGGAGTAATAAGTGCCACTCATCCCCGAAGAAGGCGGGAGTAGGTTCGCTGTCAGATGGACAAAAAATGGTTTTGAGTCTCTGCGGGTATATTCGGCATTAAAAAATCCAATGCGAAAGATGTCTTCCTGTTGATGCAAGCCAAGCGCCAGGCCTTCAATTTTCAATTTTAATGGTATCCAGGAAGTGCTTGCCGTGTCGCGTAAATGATGCCGCAACAGAACATTTGACTGGCCTGAATAGCCCTCCAGATTCAGCTCCCGGCCTGCAAACTCCCATGTTTTAACGAAACTCGCCCCCGTGCCGTCCAGAGATGACGATACGTAATACAACTCATTAGGAAAACGAAACGGCGTATAGGTCGTACCGACATCCATATTCTCCGAATTGAGAGAAAGAGCCACACGAAATTTCCCTGCGCGGATTAACCAATCATTGCTGGGGCGGTATGACAGGAATGCCCAGGGTATCACCGGTGCCCAACGATTGTCATTGTCGAGCGAGGCCGCCACTTTTGCCTGAACGGTAGCACCCCATTCCTGATTGAACCTGGCGTCCGCCTGCATGCCGAGCACGGAATCACGCATGAACGTGCCTGAATTGCTGATAAATCGCTGGTAATTGTAGCTCTGATCCGATTGTGCATAGCCTACAGTGCCATAGCCGGTGAAAGTATAATCTGCGGCCATTGCGACTTGAGCCAAAAATAGCGCGCAAAATAAAACTTTGAAAAAAATAAATTTTTGCATGAAGTCTGAAATTTTAGCCGGGTATATAAATGATCCTAAAAGTATCATTTAAAAAATTTAGTAGGAGCTATCAATAGTTTATTCGATTTCTTTGGGTGCAAATTGTTGCACCAACCTTGCATACGGTTAAAAGTGATGATAATGTAAATCTGTAGCAATTAATACTAATTTTTATTACATTGTACGATATCTATTTAACGCTTGCTGGTATAGTTGCAACTTGAACAAGGTGCACCTGCATCTAACCTAAACACGATCCAATATTTCTGCTGCACTTTTTCTCGTTTCTATCCCGCTTTGAATTTGACTTCAGGATGTTTTAATGGAATTTCTTTACTGGATACATCGGCACACCCGCATCTATCAGGTGATTACCTTGCTGCTGGCTGTGCTAATGGGGTTGCTGGCAGGTTTGCAGACCCACAACAAAATTGATGAAGAGCGCGAAGTTCCGCTGGCTAATGCACTGCATGTTTACACCTCGGCATTGGAAAATGGTACGGTAAACAGCCGTGCGATGGGTGCTGCAATACTGCTGGGGTTGGAAAACCCGGCAGTAAAAAAACTGGCCTTGGGCCAGCATGGCAAGCCTGAAGTTCTATCAGCGTTGTATATATTACGCAGTCAGTATTTATCAGACTTGGCTTTTCTGGTCGATCAGCATGGAATCGTTGCCGCATACAGCAGCCACGACAATACGCCAGGCATCGACCTTGATTTGTCTTTACGACCCTACGTGCAACTGTCCATGCAAGGAATACCCAATGTTTATCCTGCCGTGGGCAACCAACCCGGCGAACGAGGCATTTTTCTGGCAACGCCTATTTATGCCGGCATGGATAATAATTCACCGCGCATCGGCTCGATTGTGTTGAAAATAAACGCCAAAAAGTTAGATGCATTGCTGAATAGCTGGACTGGCGGCGACACCATACTGCTGTCGCCCCAAGGGATTGCTTTTGCTTCTAGTCGTAAAGAGTGGCTATTCCACAGCACTGGCGAAATGCACACACAGATCCTCGAACAACTTCGCCTCAACCGACAATTCGGCAGCATGTTTGATACTGAGCAACCTCTTGCCTTGCCCTTTGCACTAAACGCAGCGGAAACACGCATTGGTGACCAGCATTACACTATCCGCAAGCAAGCACTGGAATGGGATGACCCGCTTGGCGAATGGACGCTGATGTTGCTGGACAGACATAAGCCGTGGTGGACACAGTGGAGCGTACTCGGCGTTGCGACAATTTCCGGGATGCTTACGCTATTGATATTGCTCTGGTTTTACACGCTGGCGCGCAATGCGGTGCAGGCTGCAGCCTTGATTCAGCGCAATCAAGTGTTGATGGATAATGCCCTTGAGGGTATTCACATTCTGGATGAACAAGGCAATTTGCTTGAGGCGAACGATTCATTTTGTCGAATGCTGGGCTATACCAAAACCGAGCTTAGGCATCTCAATGTTGCCGATTGGGATGCGAAAATGACCCCCTTGGAGTTGAAAACTGAGCTCTTGAAGTTGCTGAACGGCCAAGCTGTCTATGAAACCCTGCATCGGAGTAGTAACGGTCTGGTGACCGATGTTGAGGTTAGCGCCATCGGTGTAAAGTTGGAGGGGCGCACGTGTATTTACTGCGCCAGCAGGAGCATCACCGAGCGTAAACAGTCCGAGGCAGCAACCGAGGCAGCCACCCGCGCCAAGGATAATTTTTTGGCCACCATGAGCCATGAGCTGCGCACACCGCTCAACGCCATTCTGGGCATGGCGCAAATTCTGCCGCAGCGTGAGGTAATAGACGCTGAGCGATTGACTTATGCGCGCATCATTCTACGTTCCGGCAATAACCTGCTGACCCTACTCAACGACATTTTGGACATATCCAAGATTGTAGCCGGAAAAATTGATCTAGAGTCTATCGCCTTTACACCTGCTTTAATCATGGCTGAAGTCCAAAGTCTTTATGCCGAAATCTCAAGCAACAAGGGACTGGAACTACAACTAAGCTCGCAGCTACCCCCAACTCAGCAGTATTTGGGGGACCCGCACCGCCTGCGTCAGATGCTTAATAACCTGGTGAGCAATGCCATCAAGTTCACCCAAGAAGGTCTGGTGTTGATCGAAGTGCGTGAAATTTCACGCGACCAGGATGCAACAGTGCTGGAGTTTGCCATTAAAGACAACGGCTTAGGTATTGCACAAGATAAGCTTGCAGCGCTGTTCAAACCCTTCTCACAGGTCGACAGCTCGATCACCCGTCAGTTCGGTGGCACGGGACTGGGCTTGTCCATCGTACAAAGCTTTGCCCGTCAGATGGGAGGGGAAGCTGGCGTAACCAGCGAATCCGGTATCGGTTCCCGCTTCTGGTTCACCATCAAAACGACTGTGACCAACAGTGTCATAGCACCTCGGACGGAATGTGCAGCTGTGAATTCGGAACGATTGAGTGGCCGGGTGTTATTGGTTGATGACAGTGAAACCAACAGAATCGTGATTGCGGCCATGTTCAAGCACTCAAACATTGTGCTGACACTGGCTGAGAACGGGCTTGAAGCTGTCAACAGGATTACCCAGGGCGATACCGTCGATCTGGTTCTGATGGATGTGCAAATGCCCGTGATGAACGGACATGAAGCCACCCGTAAAATACGGCTATGGGAAACAGATGGAGGCTACCCCAGGCTTCCCATCATCGCCTTGACTGCGGATGCGTATGAGGAAGATCGACAGCGATGTCTTGAGGCAGGAATGGATGATGTCATGACCAAGCCGGTCTATATCGACAAGCTGAGGGAAACTCTGTCACGCTGGCTGCCCAACGTGAACGGCCATCAACTTGTACCGCCGAATGCGGTTATTGCGCCGACTGAGGTGAAGGATTTTGACGAAAATACCGTACTTGCCCGGTGGGCAAATGACCGTGCGATCGCGCTGACAGTGGTCGTGGCCTCAACGAGAGAGATGGCCTCAAGCTTCGACAAATTACTTCAGGCCGTTGAAAGTAATGACCGTCAAAGCACCATAAGGCTGGTGCACACACTGAAAGCGGTCGTGGCACAGGTTGGCGGTACTCAACTGGCACAACTTTTACTTGAGAGTGACAAAAAC
>CAIRBC010000202.1 GCA_903876685.1 uncultured Nitrosomonadales bacterium
ATCATAGGGGGCGGCAGTGTGCCATGCCCGTTAGAGGATTGTAGATGTTAAGTAACATTAAAATAAGTACACGGCTGATTTTTCTGCTGGTGGTATTTTTGCTGGGTTCGATCATGCTGGGCGTTTTGGGACTTTATGCTGCCAGTAAGGCAGACAATACCCAGGAAGAAGTTTTTGACCAGAAGTTGATGCCCATCGTCTATATGGACTCCATTGCCAGAGCTAATCTGGAAAGCAGGCTGGCCATCGCCAATGCTTTAATTCGCCCGGAGAGTATGGCGGCGAATATCGAGTTGATCGAAAAGAATAAAATTTTGATAGACAAGAACTGGGAGCTGTTTAAACCTTCGATAATAGATCCGGAAGACCGGCAACTGGCTGATAAGTTTGTAGAGGTGCGCGGTCGTTTTGTCGAACAGGGTGTCAATCCGATTTTAGCGGCGATGCGCATCAATGATCTGGCCGAGATGAAGCGTTTGGAGGTGGAAGTGACCATTCCGCAAGGTGCCTCGCTGAATGAGACGATGGATGCGCTGATCAAGATGGAAATGCGCGATGCTGAAAAAATGCACCATGAATCCAACCGTACCTTTCAGGCGATGCGCCTGTTTATCATAGGCTTGATTTTGCTTGGGCTGGCGGTGGGCAGTGGCGTGGGGTTCTCGATTATTTTTGGTATTAATCGCTCGGTGGATGAATTGTGCCAGGTGATGGTGAAAATGTCAGCGGATGGTGACTTGTGTGCGCGTGCCAAAATTTATAATCAGGATGAGATTGGTCAGGCTTCGACGGCCTTCAATGCACTGATTGATGGTTTCTCGGTGATCATCCGGCAGGTACATGGTCATGCGGGCACGGTTTCCAGCACGGCGGAACAGCTTTCGGCAACCTCGATGCTGATTGCACGCAGTTCACAGGCACAAAGCCAGGCGGCAGCTTCTACCGCTGCGGCGGTGGAGCAGATCACGGTGAGCATCAATTCAGTTGCTGCCAATACCGTGGAGGTGAGTAAATTGTCCGAGAGGAGTCTTTCTCAGACCCAGCAGGGAAACCAGAATGTTGCTGAAATGATCGTTGAAATTCGCAGTGTTGAAGAAGCAGTCAACCAGATTGCCAGTTCTGTCAAAGAATTTGTCGACAGCACTCGCGCTATTGCCGATATGACTCAGCAGGTCAAGGAAATTGCGGATCAGACCAATTTGCTGGCATTGAATGCGGCGATTGAAGCCGCACGTGCTGGCGAGCAGGGGCGTGGATTTGCCGTCGTTGCTGATGAAGTACGCAAGTTGGCGGAAAAATCCGGGCAGTCGGCCAATGAAATTGACCGCGTGACCAATTCGTTGAACCAGAAATCAACGCATGTGGAGTCTACGGTGCTTGAGGGTTTGCGATTGTTGCAGGCGACGCAGGAGCATATCGCGCGGGTTTCTTCAGTCTTGATGGAGGCGGGCGAAGCAGTCACAAAATCGAGCAGCGGAGTCAGCGATATTGCTTCCTCGGTGGGAGAGCAAAGCAAGGCCAGCGCCGAAATTGCGCGCAACGTCGAGAAAATAGCACAAATGTCCGAAGAGAATCGCAATGCGGTTGATTCGAACGTCGAGGGCATCTCACGACTCGGGCTTTTGGCTAACGAGCTTAAAGTTGCAGTGAGCCGGTTCAGGGTGTAGTCGGGAAAAAATTTGACAGGAGAAAGTGTGCATAATAGCAATGATTTTTTTACAGGGATTTGCTTTTCCTTTTGAAGAAAGGCAGCTGTCAAAAACCGATACCTGGAGCATTATTAGCGGCTGTGATTGGCTTAACGTGAAACACGCGTAGTGACGTACTTTCGGCTACGCCCCCCTCGCTGCGCTCTCCCCGCTTGCGGGAGAGGGATGGGGAGCTAACCAGCCACTTGCTTGCTGTCTTTTGGCAACAAAGTGGAGTGGCTGGTGGGTTCTTCAGGGGAACGGGCAGAGCGGGTTTCATCCTATGGGGCGGCAGTGTGCCATGCCCGTTAATCTGGTAGCGTATACAGCAAGGTGCTTTTATTGGAGGTTGAAAATAATATTTTGAGACGATTCTCGGTAGTCACCCAGTTGAGAGTGGCAGAACAATACCCGGATCGGACTGAATCGACAGCAAAGTTGCTTATACAGCATTTTTTTAGCGCAAAAATAATCTGTTGCAGCAATATGACGTGTAATATTGGAATATTGGTATTTAGCGTGGCTAGAGTGGTGCTTCCCTAGGTGGAAGAAGTGTTAACCAGGAGGAAAAATGTCGGATCTATTAAAAAATATTGATGCTCGCACCAAATTGGCCGGAACGAACAAGCTTGAGATACTGATGTTTACGCTCGGTCTGGATAATCGTACCGGGCGCGAGGAGACTTTCGGCATCAATGTGTTCAAGGTGCGAGAGGTGATGCGCATCCCCAAGATTACCCGTGCGCCCGATATGCCGACATCGGTGGAGGGGATGGTAAGCTTGCGCGGCGCGCTGGTTCCGGTGGTAGATCTGGCTAAATATACCGGTATCCAGACCGGGCAGCCTCCCGAAATCATGATCGTTACCGAGTACAACGGTCATACTCAAGGTTTTTTGGTCAAGGGTGTGGACAATATTTTGCGCCTGGACTGGGCCGCCATGCGCGTGCCACCGGCGATGCTGGTGGCTGAGATGGGCGGATTGGTGACGGCGATTACCGAATTGAAAGATGGCCGGCTGGTGATGATGCTGGATGTAGAAAAAGTCCTTTCAGAAACGGGTCATTTCGATGAGAATGAAATGATTTACAAGAATGTGAAGCCGTTGGGCAAGGAACGCACGGTGTTCTTTGCCGACGATTCCACGGTGGCGCGTAATCAGATCGTGCGTACGCTGGATGCGATGCAGGTGAAACATATTTCCTCGATCAATGGTCGTCAGGCCTGGGTGGAATTGTCCAAAATGGCCGATTATGCTGATTCGGCACATCTGCCTCTCAAGGAGATTATTCAAGTGATTTTGACCGATGTGGAAATGCCGGAAATGGACGGTTATATGCTTACCCGAAAAATCAAGGGGGACAAACGCTTTGCCGGGATACCCGTGTTAATGCATTCATCGCTGAGTAGCCTTTCGAATCAGCAACTTGGAAAGACGGTAGGCGTGGATGAGTATGTGCCCAAGTTTGAACCGCAGAAACTGGCACAAACGCTCGCACGCTTGTTGGCGTAAGGAGGAAGACTATGAGTTATACAGAAGATATGTTAAGCATTGAACAGGATGGTCTGCTGGATCAGGTTGATGCGCGCACCAATCTGGCGGGTACTAACAAGATGGAAATCCTGTTATTCAGTCTGGGCAGTGGCGAGAAATTCGGCATTAACGTATTCAAGGTGAAGGAAGTTTGTCAGGCTGGAAAAATTACCCGCACCCCTAATATGCCTTCGGGAGTGGAGGGAATCGTCTCGTTGCGCGGGCATGTGATGCCGGTGCTCAATCTGGCCATCTTCATGGGCTTGTATCCTGTAGAAAAACATCTGACCATGATGGTGGCTGAATACAGCAACCATGTACTCGGTTTTTTGGTGGAAAGTGTGGATCGCATCATTCGTGTGGACTGGGATAAGGTGCGCGCAACCGAAGGGATGCTTTCTGACAAGGGTGCGTTGATTACGGCGATTACCGAATTGCCGGACGGAACGCTGATTTCCATTCTCGATGTAGAGCAGATTCTGGTCAATGCCTTTGGCGATGCGATCATCGGCAATGTCGAACGCGTCGAATCTGAACATGATTTGTGTGTATTCTTTGCCGATGATTCGATGGTGGCGCGTCGTAAAATTATAGAAGTTCTTGATAAGATGGGGGTAAAGCATATCCAGTGTACCAATGGGCATGAAGCGTGGGACCGGCTCAAGGGGATGGCTGATACGGCGCATAATGCGGGCATCAATTTGCACGATCAGGTTCAGGTAATCTTGACCGATGCTGAGATGCCTGAAATGGATGGTTATGTGTTAACGCAGAATATCAAGTCGGACAGTCGTTTTGATAGCATACCGGTGGTCATGCATTCTTCGTTGTCTTCTGATGCCAATCGCACCATGGGGCAGCGGGTCGGGGTGGATTATTATGTGTCAAAATTTGATTCTATCGTGTTGTCCTCGGTATTGCGTCCGTTGCTGACATAGTTATCAGAGGACAGAGGACAGAGGACAGTGATCAGAGGACAGAAGACAGAGGACAGAGGACAGTGATCAGAGGACAGAAGACAGAGGACAGAGGACAGAGGACATGATCAGAGGACAGGGGACAGTGATCAGAGGACAGAAGATAGAGGACAGAAGACAGAAGATAGAAGACAGGGGACAGAGGACAGAGGACAGAGGACATGATCAGAGGACAGAGGACAGAGGACAGAGGACGGAAGACAGAAGACAAGGGACAGATAGATGCAGATTTGCGGCCTGGCCATGCTAACCATCAGTCTGCTGTAGCCTGATAAAGGGGAAATTAATGGGAATAGAAAGTACAAGATTTTTGGTGGTAGATGATTTTTCGACTATGCGACGCATTGTTCGTAATCTGCTAAAGGAGTTGGGTTTTACCAATGTTCAGGAGGCAGAGGATGGGGTGGAGGCCTTGGCCAAGCTGCGCTCGGGAGAATTTGATTTTATTGTGTCTGACTGGAATATGCCCAATATGACCGGGATTGAATTGTTGCGCGAAGTACGCGCCGATGCCAAACTCAGACATCTGCCCTTGTTGATGGTGACGGCAGAAGCCAAGAAGGAAAATATCATCATGGCAGCACAGGCAGGCGCTACCGGCTATATCGTGAAACCTTTCACGGCTGCTACGCTGGATGAAAAGCTGAAGAAAATATTTCACAATATGCAAAAGTGAGCAATACCATGACTAACCAAAATGCAAGCCAGGATTCCGATGATCTCGAGGCGCTGTTCGATAGTATCGTAGCGGCCAATGCAGCTGAAAACAGTACAAGTGAAGTTGCCGAACAAAATGCTGAGCCAGACTCGGGTAAGGTGATCAACCAGATCGGGCACATGGCTCGAACGTTGCATGATACCTTGCGCGAATTGGGGCTGATCAAGGAAGTGGAAAAGGCGGCAGCGACTATCCCGGATGCACGCGACCGGCTTAATTATGTTGCAACACTGACCCAGCAGGCAGCTGAACGGGTATTGAATGCGACTGATGCGGCTCAGCCGATCGTGTTGAAAGTGGAAGGCGAGGCTCGTCGCCTGTCGGCTCAGTGGCAGTTGTTGTTTGATAAAAAACTGGATGTATTTCAGTTCAGGGATCTGGTGATGCAGACCCAAGGTTTCCTTAATGATATACCCAAACAGACCAAGGCGACGAATGCCTGCCTGATGGACATCATGATGGCGCAGGACTTTCAGGATCTGACCGGCCAGGTGATCAAGAAAATTGTTGAATTGACCGTGTCGATGGAGAAGCAACTGGTTGCGTTATTACTGGAAAATGCGCCGCCTTCGGTCAAGGCAGATTATGATGCCGGTCTGCTGAATGGTCCGGTGATCAACGCAAAGGGTCGTACAGACGTAGTAACCAGCCAGGATCAGGTGGATGATCTGCTGGAAAGTATGGGATTTTAAATTTCAGGGGACTGAGGTCTGAAGGCAGAGGACAGAGTGATTTGTCTTGTGACAATGGAGAATAATATGAATGATTTTGCTGGAATGGAAGAGTTATTGAGTGATTTTTTGCTTGAGGCGGGAGAGATGCTCTCTGATGTCGATAGCAAGCTCATGGATCTGGAAAAATATCCCAATGACAGCAAGTTACTCAACGAGATATTCAGAGGATTTCATACCATTAAAGGGGGCGCAGGATTTCTTAATGCCACCGAGTTGGTGACGCTTTGTCATCTCACCGAAAATCTGTTTGATAAACTGCGCAATCGTGAACTGGCCTTGAGCGCCGAGTTGATGGATGTTATTTTTGCGGCTACCGCCGAAGTTCGTCGAATGTTTGATGCGTTGCAACATAACCTGCAACCGGATGCTGCTCCCCCCAATATTCTGGTTAATTTGAAGGCGGCTCTGGATGGGCGGCCGGTGGTATTACAAAAGAAATTTCCCAAAGCGGCCGCTACACCCAGGGGGGAAACGGCTACACCGGTTGCACCTGCCCAGGTTTCTAGCCCTGCTTTGCCCATGGGAGGAACGGTCACCCCAAAAAATCCGCCTCAGCCCGCCGCTAACAATTCCAGCAGCAATTCTTTAAATTCCAACAACAATTCTGCAAATTTCAGCAACCATGCTGCAAATTCCAGCAACCATGCTGCAAATTCCAGCAACAATGCTGCTGCAGATGGCGTGGATTGGAATGCCTTGTACAAGGAGTTGACGGGCGGTACCGATATCGTGGAAACGGTCGGGATTGTACGCGATCCTGAAAAAATAGCCGAGGCTATCTCGGAGGAAGAGGCGACCAACAAGGCTTTTGGTCGTCGCACTTCTGACGTACCTGGTACTACGGTTGGTCGGCGCGATGGCGATGTGCCTGCCAAGGATGTCAAGGAATCGACGATACGTGTCGATACCGACCGCTTGGATCAGGTGCTCAATCTTTCGGGTGAAATCGGTCTGACGAAAAACCGTCTGACGCATTTACGTTCTGACATCATGCAGGGTCGTAACGATACGGAGACTTTGCGAGATCTGGATCAGGCGGTCACGCAACTGGATATGCTGGTGGTGAATTTGCAGAATGCGGTGATGAAGACCCGTATGCAACCAATCGGCCGTCTGTTCAAAAAATATCCGCGTCTGGCACGTGATCTGGCGCGTTCCCTGGGCAAAGATGTGGAACTGGTGCTGATCGGCGAAGAAACCGAGATGGACAAGACCATGATCGAAGACTTGAATGACCCGCTGGTGCATCTGGTGCGCAACGCAGTGGATCATGGGGTGGAAACGATTGAGGGACGCATCGCCGCAGGAAAGCCGGAAAAAAGTATGGTCGAGCTTTCTGCGCGCCAGGAGGGTGATCACATACTGATTACCATTGCGGATGATGGTCGGGGTATGCGCCCGGAAACGATACGTAACAAGGCGATCGAAAAAGGGCTGATTACCTCGGAAATCGCTAATTCACTGGATGAGGATCAGTGCCTGGAATTGATTTTCCTGCCCGGGTTTTCCACCAAGGATGAAATTTCCAGTGTCTCTGGGCGGGGCGTCGGAATGGATGTGGTCAAAACCAATATCCAGAAACTGAACGGTGTGGTCAGCATCATTTCTTCGCCGGGTAAGGGAACCATACTGACTATCTCCTTGCCACTAACCCTGGCGATACTCCCGGTATTGATTTTGCGCCTGGGCGAACAATCTTTTGCAGTACCGCTATCCATGGTTCGGGAAATTCTGTCCATTTCTCCCGAGCAATTGCAGAAGGTTTCAGGACGAGCCACCATGGTGGTGCGAGGCGAGGTGCTGCCGGTGCTTTCACTGGCACAGTTGATCGGCTGGGAGCATAGCATCAATCCTGAAGTGGGCGTGCTGATGCAATTTGGCAATAACAGTTTCATACTCTCGGCTGACGGTTTTGCCGGACATGATGATGTGGTGATCAAGTCGCTCGACACCTTCCGTCCCAAGGGGGTTGCAGGTGTGACCATGTCCAGTGAGGGCGATATTGTGTTGATACTCGATATCAAGGAATTGCTCAGCGATGTGCGAACCTAGGGTTTAATTGCGTAATTACATAGCATTATCTGTAGGTCGGGTTAGGCGCGGTAATTCGTGCCGTAACCCGACGTTGACACCGGGAGGCGTAGAAAACAGCAATAAAAACTGAGAGAAATACCTCGCAATATCACGGAACTTATATAATAACTATATGAAAATATGATGAATTTTATTCGCCTCGCGTTTGCTGGCGTGTTCTATAGCGGTGTATTGCTAGGGCTGCACGCCTTATTTTATGGCAGCCAGAGCATCCTTGGCGATTTATTGTGGTTTGTGACGAGTGTAGCCGGTTGGGTTTTTTTGCTTAAAAAGGCCTCGGACAGCGAAGCATCGGGCGCGGAGGGCGCACTGATGCAGTCGGGTGATTTACCATTGATACATGAAAGCAATAATTTTCATGTACAACTGGGCACGGAAATTTCCAACCAGTTGGCCTCTGCGCATACTGAACTCGGCAACACCCAGGCGATACTCAGCGATGCCATCTCCAAGTTGGTCGAAAATTTCACTGCGATGGCGGAAGAGGTGCGCAGGCAGCAGGCGCTGACGCTTTATATTACCGATGGCGGGCCGGGAAATCAGGGGCAGAACGCGAAGCAAAGATTTGAGAATTTCGTCACCTCTACTTCAGATGCGATGAATGAATTTGTCGATACCACCGTACAAAACAGCAAACGTGCAATGGAGTTGGTGGAAAAAATGGATGCCATTACCACGCAGGTTTCCAGCATACTCGGCATCCTGACCGAAGTGGAGGGTATAGCCAAACAAACCAACCTGTTGGCTTTAAATGCAGCCATTGAGGCGGCGCGTGCGGGGGAAGCCGGACGCGGTTTTGCCGTGGTTGCGGATGAAGTGCGCAATTTGTCTGAAAATACCAATAAATTCAGTAAACAGATACGCGTGCTGGTGGGCAAGGTAAGCGATTCGCTGGTTTCAGCCGAGCTGTCTATACATAGTCTGGCTGCGACTGATATGACTTTTGTAATGGCTTCGAAGCAGCGCGTACATGTGATGATGGGAGATCTTTCCGCACTAAATGAGGCGATTGCGGAGAATGCTATCGAATTAAACAAGATTAATACTCAGGTCGAGCAAAATGTGGCGGCGGCGGTGTCTACCTTGCAATTTCAGGATATGAGTTCGCAACTATTGGGGCATGCACAGATGCGGCTCGAGGCACTCAACAGTCTGGCGACAGATATGAAAGGCGGGACCGATAAACCTAATCGCAGCGAATATCTGGCACAGATTTCGACTTATAATCACTCGTTGCGAGAGCATGTGGTGATGCTGGACAAGCGCAAGTCCAACCCGGTGGCGCAGGATAATTTTTCTACCGGAGAAATCGAGCTGTTCTGAAATATTCAGAAACAACATTTATTTTAAATTGATGATGCGTTTTGAAAAAACATTTATACTTGTACGATAAATTTTAACCGAGCACTGAAATATGGCCAAAATAATATTGACTGTTGATGATTCCGCCTCCATCCGACAAATGGTGGCTTTTACCTTGAAATCTGCTGGTTATTCGGTTATCGAAGCGGCCGATGGGCAGGAAGGTCTGGACAAGGCCAAGGCAAATGCCTGTAATCTGGTGTTGACCGACCAGAATATGCCCAAGATGGATGGTTTGAACCTGATCAAGGCGTTGCGTGCCTTGCCTCAATACAAAGCTGTACCGATTTTGATGTTGACCACCGAATCAAGCGATGCGATGAAGACTCAGGGCAAGGCATCGGGTGCGACCGGCTGGCTGGTGAAACCGTTTGACCCGCAGAAGTTGCTCGAAGTGGTCAAGAAGGTGATCGGATAGCGCTTCGCGAGTTATTCATGCGCAGCCGGTTTCAAGTGCAGCGCATGAATCATCCTATACGAGTCAGAATTTTATCCCTATCACTCTAGGAAAAGTCAATGTCCATCGACATGAGCCAGTTTTATCAGGTGTTCTTCGAGGAATCTGCCGAACATCTCGCGAGTATGGAAAGTCAGTTGCTGGAGTTGAATCTCAGTGCACCTGACCCTGATCAATTAAACGCAATTTTCCGTGCGGCGCATTCCATCAAGGGGGGAAGCGGCACTTTCGGTTTTAATGATATGACCGAGGTGACACATATTCTGGAAACCTTGCTGGATGGCATCCGGAAAAATGAAATTGCGATTACTGCCGACATGGTGGATGCCTTCCTGCAAGCGGGCGATGTGTTGAAGGGGTTGCTTGAAGCGCATCAGAATGGCACCATTGCCGATCCTGCACCCTCCCTCGAAATTCGAGCCAGGCTCGAACAATTAACTGCGAAGGGGGGGCAACTGAAGACCGAAGTTAAAGGACAGAAGGCAGAATTGAAGGATGTCGAGCCTGAAATGGCGTCGGTTCAGCATATTTATCAGCTCAAGTTTGTAAAATCGGCTGCCATTTTTCCTGACAAGGAGTCACTGAATAATCTGCTGGCAGATCTGTCCAATATCGGCAAGCTCGAAAACCAGAAAATTTCTGCAAAATCAGTACAACTTAGCTTGACCAGTTACGCATCTGAAGCAGATTTGCGTGATATTTTCTCATTTTTTCTGGCGCCAGAGCAGTTGGTGGTGACAAAACTCGGCGAGGCACAGGCACCGGACGCTACTGCCGATAGCGACCCCGGATATGGATTCTTTGAAGAGTTGGCAGCGGAAGCAGAAACGCCGATTGAAACGGTTTCTGACGAGGAAAATGCGCAGGGGTTTGGATTTTTTGTGGCACCAGAGGTGTTGAAGTCAGAAATCGAGAACGCGCAGGGTTACGGATTTTTTGTAGAGGTCGAGGTTAAGCCGGAACCGGTGGTGGTCGTGCCAGTGGAAGTGGAGCCGCATCGACGAGCCACTGATCGGGTTGCCAATGCGGCTGCAGGTACCGGTGAAACTTCGATACGCGTCAGTGTGGAGAAAGTGGATCAGATGATCAATCTGGTCGGTGAACTGGTGATTACCCAGTCCATGCTGGCAGAAATTGCTTCGCATCTGGATCCGGTGTTGAATGAAAACCTGATCAGTGGCTTGACACAGCTCGAACTCAATACACGCGAACTTCAGGAAGCCGTGATGTCGGTGCGTATGATGCCGATCAACTTCGTGTTCAGTCGCTACCCGCGTCTTGTGCGAGATCTGGCTGCAAAGCTCGATAAAAGAGTGCAGCTAAAAATGATTGGCGAAGGCACCGAACTGGATAAGGGACTGATCGAGAAAATCAGCGATCCTATTACGCATCTGGTGCGTAACAGTCTGGATCACGGCATTGAATTGCCTCAAGAGCGCATTGACAAGGGCAAGGATCCTCAAGGAACCATCACCTTGCGCGCGGCACATCAGGGAGGCAATATTGTCATTCAGGTGATCGATGATGGCGCTGGTTTGAATCGCGAGCGGATACTTGCCAAAGCCAGGCAGAAGGGTATTTCCTATCACGAGAATATCAGCGACACAGACGTGTGGCAGATGATATTTGCACCCGGATTTTCTACCGCAGAAGTCGTTACCGATGTTTCGGGACGCGGTGTCGGGATGGACGTGGTCAAGAAAAATATTGAAGGCATCGGCGGGCGCGTCGAAATTACTTCCAGGCCTCAAGAAGGCAGCATTATCACCATACGTTTGCCACTGACGCTGGCGATCCTGGACGGACTATCCATCGCGGTAGGCAATCAACTCTACATAGTCCCGCTCAGTTTCATCATCGAGTCATTGCAACCCAGGCCGGAAGATGTCAAGGAAATCAGCGGACAGGGGCAGGTGTTGCATGTCAGGGGCGAATACCTGCCGGTGATCGCGTTGCACAAGATATTTAACGTCGAGCCAAAGTTTACTAATCCTTCAGAAGGGATACTGGTTTTGCTCGAAGCCGAAGGCAAAAAAGTGGCCTTGTTCGTCGATGATCTGGTTAGCCAGCATCAGGTGGTGATCAAGAGTCTGGAAACCAATTATCGTAAAGTGGTCGGCGTGTCGGGCGCGACCATCATGGGAGATGGCCGGGTTGCGCTGATCATGGACGTAGGTGCGCTGGTCAAGTTTGCGCAACGCTAGTGTTTAATTGTCATGATCCGTCGATCGGGTTAACGTGAAACTCGCGTAGCGATTTGTTTGCTCCCTCGCCCGCTTGCGGGAGAGACCCCAGTCGAAATTTTCGACCGAATTGTGCCCTATGAACCATACCGTAGGGTGCGCTTGCGCACCATTTTGGAGTAAGCGCACCAAGCCAAAC
>CAIRBC010000203.1 GCA_903876685.1 uncultured Nitrosomonadales bacterium
ATTAAATTGGATTTGAAATAAACAGTATTACTGTTTTTGGTGTTAAAGTCCGGTTAAACTAAGGTATAAAGGTACTCCTACTTGAAAAGCGTGTCAACACTTACTTACTTGCACATTTACGCATTTAATGATTGCGCTTATTTCTTCCCTGCCACAAAATTGCCGCTTGCCGCATCGTGAATGATATTCAAGGCATCCTGATCTGTTCGCCTGACCCAATCAGCCGCAGCATTCGCGCCATTGGACACCGCGCTACCTACGGACACTCCTAACGCGTGAGCATTCCCAATTTGGTCAGCAACCAGACCACCAGCAACACTACCAAGGACACCGCCGCCCACTATCCCGCCCAACATACCACCAACGGTATAGGTAGCTCCAACGCCAGCTTCGCGTTCAGCCCCTGCCATCGTAGCACCACGGATAGCCGCACCAGCACGACCAAGTCTCGCTTCGGCAGTCATGGCTTCTGTTGCAGCCTGGTGTGTCAACTCCCTGAATGTGGCGTGGGAGGTTTCTGTAGCAGCCCTACCAACATTACCGCTATTCTGAGCAATGAGGGCATCCCATCCCGCTGTCGATGTGGCAGGATTAATCACCGCTCGTTCGGCGGTCGCAGCACCTTGAGCAACTGCTTGCGCCTCCGTACTTGTCGCATGAGTGGTAAGTCGCCCCTCAAAGTTTTCTGCAACCTTTATTGCACCTGTCTCAGCCACATCTCCAGCAGATTTACCCAACGCTTTTCCAGCCACACCACCAACTGCGCGTCCACCCACCCCACCCAACGCCATTCCACCCACCGCAATCGCCGTCTCGACTACCGCCTGAGTAGTTGAACCCGTAAAACTGTCCGCAGCAGGCTTGGCGACCCCGGAGAACGGGTCGATCATATTGGCGTTATCAAGCAGCTTCGCCGTTCCAGTCGGGAATAGTGTCGCGAGTGTATTCTGTGCGACCATCGCAATGTTCTGTTGGCGTGTAGGATCGGTGACTTCCAATGCCCTTCCCTTGACTGGCGCACCCTCAGCAATGACCTGCACCGTGCCTGAATTGATACCGGCATGATCGCCCTTCTGTACCTTCTTTACAACCCCGGCCACGTCATTCTTCGGTCCCGTATTTGGATGGACACCAGCGTCTTTTGCAGCAGCTAAAATTGCACCGCTTCCACGACTATAAGCCGCTTTGGCATCCGCCTTACCATCAACTTTCGACACATTTCCGTCATGCGTTGCCTGAACAATATTCTCGGGCTTGCCGATATTCTTCTCCAACTCTGGGACAAGCACCTCATTGGAAAACTTTCTCCCGAAATCAGCCAGTTCCATCGGTGAAGTCCTCGCCATCTGCTCAACATCGCCCACGGTGAAATTACGTCCGGCGGTCTTGTTGTGCTGAGTCGTCATCCAACCCATAAACTGATTCATGTTATTGGTATCGAAATTCAATCCAGACTGTTGAATTCTCGAAGCAACATCCTTATACGCCTCCGACTTGCTGAGCGTTGCTGACCAGGTATCAATATTGGCCTCCATGTCGTCCAGCGATGACTTGACACCCATTGCTGCCCGACTTTCCGCATCGTTCTTACCAGTGAAGTTCTCCTTGTGGGAAGCCTTCCGCATTTCTGCAACGGTAGCACGGAAATCCTTATTTTCTGCCAACGCTTTTGCAGCCGTATCGACTTGGGAGGAAGCCGATCTCTGCGATCCGCTTGCACTCGCTTCCGCACCGACTGTAGCGCCGTTGCCGAGAATGTTAATCCCCCCGCTTGCAGCCATTGTAGCCCTTGCCATAAGTGCAGCTTCCTGCGTCTGGTTCAATCCATGCGATTGGGCATAGTTATGCACCATCGACGTAGCTGTATTGAATGACCGCATCAATTGCGACTCGGTTGATATGTCATCTCCAGAAGTCCTCGAACCGCCACGGGAATGACTCCTGTTAAAATCGACCGCGTTCTGGAAATTGGCAGTCATGCCGGTTTGCGCGGAATGTATGTTCGCGTAAGTGGCGGATTGCATCGACTCTGCGGAATTCGTCAACGCACCGGCGACGCTCTGACTCATCCCGACCTTTGCCCCGATATTCTGGTAAGCACCGGAATTATCGACGACATGGGTTAGCGCGCCGCCTTCCTTACCATAGTAATTTCGGACATTATCAGCCCCCGTTTCAGAATACCCACCTGATACCATCGTCGGACGGGTGTCGTAGTGACCCATCGACAGGTTGTTAGCCGACTGATTATTAAATGACGCATTCCCCATCTGCATATTACCCGTCGCCATACTGGAGGCAATGCGTTCTGACTCTCGTGCCGGAGTAGTCATGCCGGCTATTGACTGTGCGCCGATGTCGCCAGCCTTTACCAGCGCTGCGGCAATGGCGGGAATGGCCGTTGCAGCAATCATGCCGGCAATGGCCTGATCGCTGACGAAGGCGTTATTCACCATACTGTAGTTGGACATAGACAATGCAGCCCCTTGCGTCATGGCAGCCAAATCCCTTGCGTGCATCGTCATGACCAGGTGCATAATTGCGTAAAGCGGAGGCCATAACTGCACCCATACCAGGCTCATGACATAGGTCTTGATGACCGTACCGCCCTTGTGTCCGGCGACCACGACCAACAAAAACAGTATCGGGAAAATCGCATACTGCACGATCTCGACGATATTTTTGACCTTCGGCATGGTGCTTTCGGCCAGTTTCGCCATCATCTTGTAACTATCAGAGGTAGAGCGGATCGCCTGCGCCTGGGCGAAATTCGTCGAGGCACTTGCCGTATCCCCCAATTGCGCGGGAAGCATATATTGCGCGTCTATCATCATGTTGGCCAAGGCAGTCTGTTTGACGGCCTCCGTGGCGGCAACAGACATGCCAAACATATAATTTGTCGTTGTCTGGATGGCAGATTGCACGGCGGCATTGGCGGCGGCAGTGGGTTTGTCCGGGTATAACCTCTTTCCCAGCCCGTTTATCATGGATGTATTGACGAAGTTCATCTGGGTATTCAACTTCGTGAAAGCAATATCGCATCCATAGGTGTCTGCGGTAACCGATCCTTCGCCTGGAATGGCTGCTATCGTGACATATCGACCGGGATTGACGCGCCCACTTAAGTACGTCCAGATATCGTTAGCTTTGGCCATGTCAGACGCAACAATAAAGCCGGTGACAAATTCAGGCGCAATACATTCGCGGTAGAACTCAAGCAGATTGTTGGACATGATCGTGTTATCAAACCTGACGTGAATCAATTCCTGCTGAACCCGGTGTCCCCATAGCGTACCGTTAGTGCGAAACTGGATGTCGTTCGGCAGTGAAAAGGTTGTCTCGAACGTGGTTGTCAGCCAGTCGCCGATATGACTCACGCCATTGGCGAAAGCGGCAAGTCCAATCGGCACATTCGCCACAGTGACGGGTGCTTGTGTGCCCGTTCTATCTGTCAGGACAACATTGACCTTTGGGACAAGCAGCATAGCATTGAAGATCAACACCATCATCAGCCAGCGACCGAAGTCTGGAAACTGCATATTCCCAGAAAGAATCGCAAAAGACGTGGTGAGAAGCCCGACGATTATGAGTGATCTGACTAGACCCAGAAAATCACTGCCACCCATGATGGCAGCGACCGCATTGAAAACCAACTGAAGCTCGGGAAGGTTCCAGTAAGAAAATACCTCGAAGGTGTACATAATCAGTTGCCTATACCACCAAAGACCGCCATCGAGGTAAAGGCTTGCGAGGGGATACCTGCAAGCAGGGTTTGATGAAGCAACTGGATTTGGCGTTCGATGTCAATTTGCGCGCTAACTTTCTGGTACTCATTATTTCGCATCAGAAAGGTATGGGTTTGCAATTCGGAGAGATTCCGCCGTAACGAATCAATAGCATCCCTTGCATCATCCGGGACATTGCCATTCTGTACATTGGCAAGTGCCTGATTAGCAATAACGTACAGTCCGTTGATGTAGGAATAGGCGATATCGACCGCAATGATGCGCTCAAACTTTCTCACCATCTCGGGGTTGCGATCAGCAGTGACCGAAATGAGTTTCCAAACGGGCAAGGATTGTGCGGCATCGACCAATTTGAAGTTATTCAAGCCTTGCGCAGAGCGCGAGGTAACGCCGGTAATCAGGTTATTCAGCGCATCATCCACCTTTTTGACAAATGGGGTAATGACTGTTTGGGTTGCCGGGAGGGTTGGCGACATGCAATCCGGGTCAGTACCGCAGGAGTAAACATCTATGCCGGTATTGGCGTTGGTATCGCCGATGAAGTCTGATATTTGTACATTCGTTGGGCCACTGTAGATCCAGACGGGCGCACCACCAGTGCCGGTATTATGAATGACGATAGTGCCTGTCAGACTCATAATCATGAGGCGGTCTTGATCGTCGATTCCCTGCACTTTTTGCAGCGCTTTCCAGACAACATTACCAGGCAGGATATGATCTTTATTGCCAGGCTTTTGCGCGACAGCGGCAGCAACCACACTATCTTTTTGTCCGGCATCGGCTTTTGTTGCATTCCATGACCCGAACACATCCGAGAATTGATTGGTGGCTGCACCGGCAACCTGGGTGAAAGCGGAGGTAACATTCTCCGATACAGAAGCCCCCTTTTTCAGATCAAGCCCAGATGCCCACTTACAGGAATTGACATTCAACGAATTAACTTTATTCGCCACATCCTGTAGCGTCTCGAATAATGAGGCCATTTCAGGCATGGACGACTTGATCGCGAGCAAAAAGGCATAGCTGAGGGACGTGCCGATATTGTTGAACAGGCCAATGATTGCGTCCTTGTTTATGAAGGAAAACGAACCGGCATGAAGGTCTATACCGCCACAACCAATGTCAAGGGACGGCGGTGTCATGTTAGCCAACTGATAGGAGCGGACGGGCGTTCTCGCATAGAAACTACCGAAAGAATAGCCGTTCTGCGTCTGCCCCTTCCACGAGGTCGGCGGCGTGGTATTGCTGAAGCCGCCCATACTGTCAAACCAGGTCTGCATACCGTTGCCGACATTGGCGCTGACGGTAGGCGGGGCTAACATGAGACTGACAATCAGCATGGAACAAACAGGTCGCTTGAAACGGTTCATGATCCAATTCCTCCTAAAGGGTTTCACCGGGCTTGGTCTGGGTAAGCACATATATCCGGTCAACAAAATCCTGCAATGACAATACGCCTGAACCGATGATGACCATCTTGTGTGTCTTGACATTGCCCAGCACAAATAAGGGGACAACCTCCACACCAAGCTGCCTGGACAGCCCGTTATCCGGTACAGACGGGGGAAGTCCCTCAATGCTCCCGCCGTCCAGGCTGATCGGCAGAATGGTCATGTCATATTGACGGGTCAACCATTGCAACGTCGGTATCATGTGCTTGCAGTAAGCGCAATCGCCTCTGAAGAAGAAAAATATTCCCCATTCCCTGGCGAGTTCAGTCATGGTTTTGACTTGTCTCTCATCGCGACTTTTATCTGCAACCCTGATAGCAGAATTATTCATCGGGTGCTTGAGTTCAAAGTTCAATTCCGCGTTCTGCCACAATACCCGCCGCCAGACATCAGCAAACAGGTCGGCACGTTCGATCTCCACTTTCTGAGCGGCCATGTACGCCTTGACGTTATCGGGTGTGGGATTTACGACGGCAAGCGCACGCTTCGCATCGAGTTCCTTGCGGATTCGATTCAATTCCTCGACTGCCTGCTCTTCTTTGGATTTCGGCTTGGCAGGTTTTGATACGTCTTCATCCGTCCCTGCCTCTTCCTCGCAGTACCAGAAGAACCGCTCAGTTCCATTACACGCCCACGCTGACTGATAATCGGTATTAGGGGCGTAATTATCCCAACTGTTAGCAGCCAGCAAGACAGCAGAGGGAAGGGAAAGAAAAGCGATTGCCAGGAAACGGGTGATAAGTGACATGGTGACTACCGCGCAGACATGAGAATTCTGACTCGATCCGTGTAATCAGGAAGGACACTGCCGGACGGGTCTTTAACGATAGCCGCGCTATTGAGCAGAACACACCCGCACTCGGCGGATACCTTACCCAAGGCCAAATCCAGATTCTTGCCAAACAGGGTCGCCGAAGCGATCAGTGCCTTCTGTGCAGCCTCGTCCATGCCGGGTTTTACCTGCGATTCAAGCTGCTTCTGCTGTGCCTGAAGGATGCTCAACACATCAACCTTGCCGACGCGCTGCGCGGGGTGGTAATGCAGCCATGCAAGCATGAAAAAGATGGAAACAAGGGCTGATATTAACCCGGTTGCGAAATACTTCATCCTCCATTCCCTCCCTATCATTGACCATTCAAAATGGCATTGATCGCCGCTGTCGTCGTCATGCCGAGCTCACGCATCTGACGAATTTTCTCGAAATCCTGTGCGCGGGTAGAAAATAACATCATAGTGAACTTGTCCAGCATCAAACGCCCCAAACCCGACCCCATGGGGCCATGCACATAGATTTCAGAGAAATTTCCGTGATCGGTCGTGATTGACGCAAGCAATCGCTTCATCCACTCGTTGAGTGTCAGTTTGCCCTCTCTGGCGAATCGCTCGATGTTTTCCGACTTCTGGCGCAACAGGAACAACCAGTCGGCGTTATTGATGGTCGCCTTGGTAGCCTCGGTCTTGTAGTAATCCTCGACGGATTGCGTAATTGTCCCGAACGCACCGCCGTACTTTCTGGCGCGACGATAGCCGGATTCGATAAATTTTCCGCTCGATCCGCCGCCCATCAAATCCCAGGCCTCGTCGATGATGACGATCTTGCGCGAAGAGCGGTCAAGATACATTTCTGTCGTGATGCGGTACATCATGATTTGCATGACCACGGCCTGCAAGTTCTTCTTATTTTTGAGTTCTTCGAGTTCCAGCACGATGAACGGGTTGGAAAAATCAATATTGGCCTCACCCTCGAAATAGTGACCGTACATGCCGTGCTTGGTGAACGGTTCCAGGGCCACGGCCATACGTGCGATTTCTGGTTCATGCTCGCCATCGACATGCAGCTTTCCAGTCATCAGAAAATCGTACAGGTCGGTCATGGTCATGGCACGCCCTTTATCCCTGAATACCTGGGTGATTGCCGAACCGAGTGCGCCATAACAGAAGTTGTTGAGTTCCTCCTTCGGGCTGACCATCAATTCGACCAGGGGCAGGAGCAGTTCAAAGTCTTCGGCGAAATCCGTCACCATGGAGAACGGATTCAGACACATCGAGCCAGACTCATCGCCGGAAAAGACCATGAATTCGCCGTCCATGAGTTCGCACAGATTCATGTAACTGCGACCAACGTCAATGATCCAGACCTTGGCACCTGAAGCGCGGTAACGGAAAGCCAGTTCGTTCACAAAGACGGACTTGCCTGAACCGGAAAGGGCTGCGACCGCAAAATTGTAATTACCGCCCGTATTGTCAAACAGATCGAAGCCGAAAGGCTGTCCGCGCCGACCGTGCAGCGTGATAAGCGGTGTTTTTGTCCCCTTCCATTCCGCCAGCAAAGGGGATGTCATGACGGCGTTATCCACTGTTTTCACCTGGGCACGCCCGAAAGTCATCAAATCCTTCTGCATTGCGGGTGTCAGCGTAATCGGCATCGCTGCGACAAAGCCCTGTATCTGGGTATAGTAGTCCAGACTCAGGTCATACGCCCTTGCGCGCCAGACAGACCGCAAAGAGCTTTCGGCCTTGGATGCCTCCTCAGCGCGAGAAATGAGGCATATCTGGTGGTACATGCGCACGGTGCAGCGTCCATCGTCAAACACTTTATTGACATGATCCCAATCGAATTTTCGATCCTGCAAGTCGGGTTGGAATCGCGCCATCACAGAAGCGGACTGCTGCGTTGCCCTTGCAGCCTTCAGTTGTGCATACGTTCTGGCCGACTCATGATCCAGCACAATTGCGCCCATTGTGATAACGAACGGGCAAGGCATCGACAGGGCGAATTGGAACTGATCGCCTATCAGTGAACCCATTTGCGCCAACCGTGCAAATTTCGGGTAGTTCCGAACCGAGAAAAATTGTAGTGCCGTTTCAGCACCGCCCCGCTTGGTGAAGCGAATCATCTGATCGCTTGCACACGATGCAATGTCGCAACTCGACAACTGCTCTCTGATACGAACGGAAGGCTCATACTCTGGCGAAAGGGCTTGGCGCGTTTCCGGTGACGGATCGAATACCCGTTCATGGTCAAAGAAATCACGCACAAAGCCCAATAAATGATCCGGTGTCCAATCCGTGCCGTCGAAATAGGCGGACTTCAAGGTAGTTCTGACACTCTCGCGAATGCGCAGCGCCTCTTCAACCTCTGTCGGGTCATTGGGAGATAACGGCAAGGAAAAACTGATGACACAGCGGAAATTGCGCAGAAGGAAATGCGACGACTTGAGCAGGGAAGCAGAGGCTCCACCCAGATAGTAGTCGCGACGTTTTTCCGCCAACTCCCTCAATTCCTCGACAACGCAAAGCGACAACTGTTGATCGAGAAGATTGCCAATTTCGGGCGAGGCGTACAAACTGATCTGGATACCCGTTTCGGGCGGACAGGAAACAAAAATGCTCGACAGGATCTGCTCCATTTCGTCTGACGCGCCCGTCTGGGGCTGAACCTCGATGGCGAATCCCAGATAGAGTTGCTCGTCCCTGCCGAAAACGCCCTGATCCAGCACGAATAGCCGTTCATCCCGCATCCAGCCGACATAGGGCATGATGCCGGACAAACGGGGTAACCGGCAGAGCTTATCGTGCCACTCCCGCTGAATTGCATCTGGCCTGTCATGCCGCTCAGGATTCCATGCCTTGAAAAAATTGCCCAGGAAACCCATGACTATTCCGGCCTACCGGCATTTCCGGCAGTGGGCGGCATTGCAAGAGTTGAAGGAGTGCCAGTGGCGTTCAACCTGTTTTGCCCCTCTGGAACCGCACTACCTTTAGTGTTGGCCTTGGGCGCAATGACGGGCATGTACTTGTTCAGGATACGCTCCTTCGTGTGCGCGATCTGCCAATGCCCCGGATCGGCAACCGTGTACAAAAACGCCTGGTCATGCAACAAGTGATTTTCGTCCTCCCACGGCGCAACCCAGATGCGAATCACGACAGGCGCACTCAAGACGGGCATACCGGTCGCAGGTGCAGAACCGACTATATCCCGAGGCATTTCCGCTGTACGGGCAGCTTCGGCGGGTTTTGGGGAACCGGGCAGATTGTTGGCGACGGCATTGGCGTAAACACCGGAAACAGAAGTGCAACCAATACCAGCAGGTGCTTTACAGGTAAACCCTTTGCTTGATTCATCCAGCCCGGAAAAGCTGCCGCACCCTGCCAAACCGACGCAGGCAAGCAACAGCATTGAAACCTTGAATCCGCTCATTATTGCCCTCCCGTCTTCATCAGGTTCAACCAGCTATCCACCTGTCCGGCAGAAGCTGCACCCGGCATGACGCGCCCATCGCCGGAAATCAGTGTGGGTGTGCCGTTGATATTGAGACGCTGACCGAGAGCCACATTGCGATCAACGGCGGACGAATCGCAGTCGGCTTTCGATGCTGGTGGCGGAATATCCTTCGTCATGAATTCGCGCCACACCGTCGAATTGTCCCTGGCACACCAGATAGCAGCGGCCTTTTCAGGTGCTTTCGGGTGTAATCCCTCTAACGGATAGAGAAATGTGTAGATCGTCACATTGTTGAGCGAGAGCAATTCGTTCTCCAGACGCTTACAGTAAGGGCAATCCGGGTCGGAGAAGACTGCAAGGACACGTTTTCCATCGCCGCGCACCGTCCTGAGGGCATCTTTCAGCGGCAAATCGGCGAAACTGACCGTATTCAACTCATCGAGGCGTTGCGCGGTAAGGTCTTGCTGGGTATGCATGTCGAAGAAATGACCGAACAGGAAGTAACGCCCTTCCGCGTTGGTGTAAGCAACATTCTTGCCCATCACGACTTCAAATAGGTCAGGAACAGGCGTTTCGCGTACATCGGTAAATTGGGTGGCCGGATATCTGCTGCGGAGATTCGCCGAAATCTTATCGGTAGTCTCACTCCCGAAACACACAGTACTCATCATGGCACACAGCAATCCGACCAGGAATTTATGTTTTTTCATCTTAGTTTCCCCCGAAGTTATCGTTGTTAGGGTAAGGGTCAAGCGACTCGCCCATGAGCGCGCGTCCGCGCTTCCAGATTTCCGAATATCGGCCATCGCTACCGCCAGCACCCTTACCAAAATAAAAGCCCTTGGTAAATACAATCTCGATTGTCCGTCCGGCATCTATCTCGATGACCGGGAAAAGTTTTTCCGCAAGATCGAGGTAGTATTTGCTCAGACGATCAAGCGATTTGCCGACACCATTTGCGGCGGCGTTCCCCAGAGCCTGATTGGAATTGAGCGTCTGGGTGGAACCCAGCGGACTGACAGACTGCACCCCTTGACTCTGGAAAAACTGCCCCATCCCCGAGCCGAAACCGGCGATCAGCGAATTGGCCAGCAATTGCCCCTGCTTGCTCACGAGTCGTCCGCGCAGTCCAGCCTTGCCGTCCTCGCCGATGATGTACCCCTTGACCGGCATATCGACGGCGGTGTTGTCGTTACGGATACAGGAGAGGGTTTCGAGTTTTGCGTAGGCGCGTTCGGAACTGATGTCGCCATAGGCGGAGGCGATGACAAAGCAAGCCTTGATACTGAAGCGACGTTTGTTGGGTAGAACGGCGTTATCCTGCACCCGCATCAGGACAGGCAGCGGGTTTCCCTGTGCCTGTCCACCGGCTGGTGCATCCAGACCGCCCAGCAAGGCAACCCGTGCAAAAGAACCGGCTGGGACATAACCGAGGCTGCGTTCGTCTTCCTGAACCTTGGGGGGCGGAGCCGTCGGGCTCACATCAAAGGACGCAATACCGGGTTCGGCCTGTTTCCTTGGTGACGTATCCTGCACACCGGAGGCAGCCGATACCGTTGAAGGCACGGGCGGTTCAATCTGTGCTGGCCCGATAGACGGCCTTGGTTGTGGCGGCAAGGGCGGTAAAACAGGCTGTGCCATAACAGGTGTAGGCTGCACGGCAGATGCCTTCGCCATCTGCTCGCGCAGGGCACGTATCATCTCTTCCTGCTGCTTCATCTGCTGTGTTGTTTGCTCGCGCCAGACCGCTTGCGGATCGACCGTGCCACCGGGTGCCGTGATGTTCGTTGTGCTTTGTTGACCTGCGGCAGCGACAGGCTGCGCCGGACCAGTCGGCTGATCCTGCATCATGGATAAGCTCCCCAGAACCAATGCAAGAACAGTCGATGCGATCACGCCAAGCAGAACGAATTGCTTTGTTTTGGGCGACATGCCCTGAATCCTGGCAAGAAAATCTTTCATCACTCGTCCTCGCTTTCCATGACGACGTAAACCAGCGTGGTATCGTTAGGTTCGAGCGTGAGCTTGTCGATAGCAACAGCCTGCACTCTTTCATGGTAAAACTCGCGTTCATCCACGACCATGCGCTTGGCGGATAAATTGACCAACCGATAAACCTGTCCCTTGACCGCTTCAAGTTCGTATTCGCGCAACAGGGTGAATTGCGTTCCTTTCCACAGAGGGATCACAAGATTCTTGCTGTCTCCCTCACCGTTGTAGAGTGCCTGAATGACGGCTGTGATCGCCACGTTGCGCGGCTCATTCCTGAGACCGACCGCTGACGGCGACACAATGCTGCGCGGGGGCTTGATGATGATTGCATCTGCCGGGACATCCTTGACCTCCAGTAGCAACTTGAAATGGTGGCCATCAACGTCTGTCACAAAAACGCTAAACATGGGCGCATCCGTCATGGGCTTGAACCATGCAGCACCCGTATCCGCTTCGGGCGTGACAACGAATAAGCCCTCTGTACCGTAGATGCGTTTAATCTTGTGACCATCGACCGTAATCAGGGTAGGCTCACGCCGCGACACCGTAGCCGTGGACGGTATTTCCTTGTTCGGGAAGACGAACTGATCTGCCAGACTTAGACTACTTGACAGGAGTAGGGCTGACGCCAAAAATGTCTTTATCATTTGTTTCCTTAAAGTCAGTCACATAAAGCATACTATTGATATAGTCGAAGCCGATGGCGAAATAGGCTGGCCTTTGCTCGATCCGCTTTTCTTCGAGATAGGTGGATAGCGATCCATAGATCGACACCCTTTTGGTTCTGGTATCCACCGTCATACTCTCGACGGTGAACATGGTCGAGGCACCATTTTTCATGATGTATTCGAGTCGTTTATTGGCTTCTGCTGTCAGCCTGCCGAGTTGATCCGGCCTTGCGTGGCGCAGGAATTGTGTTTTCTGGTATTCGGCGGTTTTCGGAGTGGCGTTTAACACGATACCGGCATACCAGTAGGCCATCTGGTCGAGGTAATCCTTCGATACATCCGTACCCGTCACCCAAAATGACTTATTAACTTCGGGTGGGACAAGAATGGTTTTCTCAAGCCCCATAGTCCGGTAGATCAGACTGGATTGAAAAATCACAAGCACAATCAATCCGCTGATGACGATACGGTAGAAGCGGAGTTCACTCGCCATATTGTCGGATTCAGAAATGAATTTTTCGAAAAGCATTCTGATTTACCCCAGAAAATAACGTAAGTGTGAGGGTGGCGTAACATGAGTTTTCATAAGCATGTCGCTCGGAAACCACCAGTACATGAAATGCAGTGCAAACTTTGCATGTTTGCCCGCCCTGATCTTTCCATACGACCAGGCGATTGCCCCACCAGACACGATACCGACAAACAACAATCCGGCAGCAGCACCCATCCCGATAAAGATCAGCGCAATGAGTGCCTGATCTATCTCCCAGATCAGGAAACGCTCCAGCTTATCTAGCGTTCTTGGGATATAGCCGATTGAATTTTCGTTATTCATTGCCATTCACACGCTTATATGGTTGCGGTCAGCACACCAGTGACTACGGTTGGACCGTATTGCAGAAAGATTGCAAAGCCGATACCAACCAGAACTGGCATGGGATTGCCCTTAGCCAGAGACAGCAATGCACCAATGATCATTGCGGCGATTGCGATTGCCTTACCAAGGAAGCCCCGCGCCAGACCGAGCAGGTAGGTATAAAACGAGTTGAATTCGTTACCCGTGTTGCCGGCAAGAGCATCCAAAGGTGCGAACAGCACGCCCAACAGCATGAACAACTGAAGGCGGGGAGAGAAGATAAAATATTTCATAGTAATATCCTTCAAAAGTAGCGGTAACAGGGAGAAGTTGCCCTCTCCCCGCCATCACGCAATTAGACTGTTGCGGTCAGGATGCCAGTTACCACCGTCGGCCCATACTGCAGGAAGATTGCAAAGCCGATACCGACCAGCACAGGCATCGGGTTACCCTTAGCCAGCGACAGCAATGCGCCAACGATCATCGCGGCGATTGCGATTGCTTTACCGAGGAAGCCCTGCGCCAGACCGAGCAGATAGGTATAGAACGAGTTGAACTCGTTGCCCGTGTTACCCGCAAAGGCCATGGGCGTGGCGAACAGCATGCCCAACAGCATGGACAACTGAAGTCGTGGAGACAGTTTTGTCAAAGTCATAGTTATTACCTTTCAAAAAGTTGAAATAAAGATTAAAGTTAAGGTGTTGGTTGCACTTGGGCTCTTACCCGACGCATCTTGACGAGCGCCGTATCGGTCACTTGGTACGGCCTTGGGCGGCAACATAGCCCCTTGCCAGTGACAGACACTTTCGCCTCGATGCCGCGCTATTTGAGCCAAGTGGCTACAAAATTCGCACGGCGCAAAGCCAATTTGTTGTTGAATCGCTGAGTACCGATATTGTCGGTTTCCCCGGCGACAAGAATCTGCACCTCCTCGGTCGGCGATTCCATGTCGTGATTGCTGATCGCCGAATACAGCGCATCGAGCCCCTTCAACCCTGCGGGAGTAGGCACAGCCAAGCCGAACTTGAAATAAATCTCGACAACTCGCGCCTCCCCATCCTTATCGACTTTCGCAACAGTTTGTGGGGGTGTGGTGACTGGCACGGTTTGTTCGGGAATCCTTTTCTTTGCCAGTAGCTGAGGATTGAGCAGGGCGAAATCGCGAGCATCGAGTTCCTTTGGCGTTCTGACGGGACAATTGCCACGGCAGACGCGATGATCCATATCGACATATCCAAGCGCGGAATCTGGCGGTGACGGTTTGACGGATGTTTTGCACCCGGCAACCAGAACCAGCAGGCAAATCACCCATAAACGACTCATGTTCAATTTATCAATCCCTTTCTACCGTATAGTGCCTTGGCAACTTTTCTCTGGTACACAGCCTGCTTGATGGGAGAGTGCGCGTTATAGGCCCCGATAGCCTGCCAGGTATAGCCGTGGCGCTGTATGTTCTGTGCCAGAATCCATGCCCCGACCAGCGTGTTTGTGCAGGCGTCGTACAGTTGTTCGGGCTTGATGCCGAACCGGGCTAAAACAGGTAACCAGGAAGAATTGATTTGCATGTGACCGATATCGAAGCTGCCATTCGCATTCCGATTAAGCGCAATCGGTTTGCCCCCTGACTCGACAAAGGAAATCGAACGTAAAACAGATTCTGGAATCAGATACCGCTTTGATGCTTCGGCAAAGCAGGCACCCTCCACCGCCTCAGCAAAAGTGGATAAGCTCATCAGCATTAACAGCAAAATCGGGATAAGCCGCAGTATCATGGCAACACTGCCTTTACTTTACTGTGGTGACAATACGGACATGCAGTGCGATGCGCATCTGAAAGCCACAAAAAACGACCCAAACACTTGTCGCATTGCGCCCAGGGTACATCCTTGGTAAGCGTTTCCTGAATGGCATAGAAAAGTGCGTTTATGTCTATTGAAACGCCACGCGGGATGAATATTTCGCGCATATCCCAGGTATCAAGGAACAATTCGCTGACCGATTTACCGTTCACATTTCGTTTCAGCGACAGATACATCAACACCAGTGACGAAATGAGCGATAGTTGCGGACGATTATTACGCCGCATCATGTAACCCGCGAAACTCTTGGCCGGTCTTTTTGAGACCCCGGCAAGATGTGCAATTTTTTTCCTTGCCAGCGTCAGGCGAATGATCGAAATTCCGGTTAAAGAGTGGACAAAAGGAATACGCAACCCATCTGCCAGCAGGCGGTGTGCGATTACTTCCTGCCGCATCGACTGATCTATCCATATCACTTTCATTTCGCATCACCCATTGCGACGTTTAAAAAAAAGCCGCGCCGATTTAATGGACTTACCTTCTCGATCATTTCAATCGACGCGGGGGGGAGACGGAAACACGGCGTAGGCATGTCATGAGCCAGGGACTTGATCTCCTCAATTGACAATAATTTGATATGTTCAACAGTTGCCTTTGGCAATCCGCATTGAATGACGGCCAATTCCGTCGCCATAGAGCGAACGAGTAGCAAATACAGAAAATTCATGTGTTCAATATCTGCCAGGCAAGTCAGGTTATCCATCATTAAGCTCCCACCGCTTTAGGACGAAGACTTTCGACACATTTGCGCATATGTGCAGGCAGATTACGCAAGGATTCATCAATGACTTCTTGCGGGACAGGTTGGCGATCTGACTCCTGGGCGTGCAAAATAATTGTTTGTTGCTTCCGATGCTGTTCGATGGCAACACCCAGTTCCGGCTTGAACGAGTTGCTCTTTGCGCGTTCAATGATTGTTCTGATGTAGCCGATTGGGTTTGAAATCTGACGAACGAGTTGCGCACCGTGTAGTTCGTCGAGGAGTGCTTGCTGTATCTTTGCTGGCAATACGCTATCAGCGAGCAATTCTGCTATGACATCACTTTGCTGACTGCTCAGTTGTGGAGGGAAAATCAAATCATCAACCACCACCACAGTTTGCTCTATCGCGCTACCTGGCTCTGTAGTTGTAGTAGTTGTATATTGTATATTGGGTATTGTATATTGGGACACCGACCCGGTAGCCGGGGCATGGGATGGGTCAGGTGTCGGGGCATAGGATGGGGCATGGCATGGGGCATTGTTCGCAACCTTATGATCCGACGTTACATTTACTCCGAAACTTCTCAGCCATTCAAAAACTTGTGGTTGCCATTTGGGCGGAACCCTTGTGCATTGCAGCTTGGCATTGGCCGATAACTTTCCCATAAATGCGCCATTGCAGGAATTATGTTCCCACCAGCACTTCACCCAGACCCAGCCAGCCTCGTTGAAATCTATCAAGTCTCTCGCCTTGAGACGCTTGGCAACGACCATTAGTTGATCCTTTGTCCAACCCATTTCCGCAGCTGCTTGCATCCAGACCACACGATAGCAGCCGATGATGTTGGATGATGGCGATGTCAGGAAGTACAAGAGTGTGCCCTTGTCTTCGTGACTAAGATCAGCTATGTCGGGATTTCTCCAGAATCCATCACTGATGGTGCGTTGTCTCATTTAGTCCTCGATGTATGGAATTGCAAACACACTCTTTGGGTGGTGTGCCAAAAACGTCGAATCTCATCTGATAACGAGTTACTTTTCTGTCACAGGCTCTTTCCAGAATCAAACAATATTCCGCTGGGATAACGCCAGATTTTTTCCATTTATAAACGGCCTGCACGGAAATGCCACATAACTTGGCTATTTCTCGTGCCGTAAATAATTCTCGAATAAGTTGATAGCTGCTCATCCATTTATTAAACCATAGTTAATATTTTGATGTCAACCATAGTTTATAGTTTTTTAACTATGATGCTGAATATGAACAATCTTGAAGATAGAGTTAATGAGGCATTCCGCGAATCTGGCGTTTCAGTCGTGGAAGTTGCTGCTGCGTGCGGCATTTCCGTGCAGGCCGTTTATAAATGGCTATCGGGGAAGTCAGCCAAGATTGATGCCGTGCATCTATTTGTACTTGAACGATTAACCCACTACGATGCGCAATGGCTTTGCACGGGCAAAGGGCATAAATGGAAAGACCCAAAGGCCGTCGCTGTTTATGAAGCCATGCGAAGCATGCCCGAATACAAGAAGGATGCCCTGGTACAAGCTAGTATTGCGTTCACTGAACCAACCGAACAGAGAGTAAACAGTAGATAACTACCCATTTTTCCTGCACTCCGATTCAACCACTTTCACACAAAAGGCGCAATTTCAGCAGTTACGCGTCAAAAAACTTAACTGCAATCTAAAGATTCAGCCCATCCATAACACCAGGATGAAAATTATCACCCCCATATTAAACTATGGTTGACGTTTAATATTTAAGTATGGTTTAATTTCACCTGTCGCCTTTTTGATTTATTAATGGCGGAAGGCAAGTTTCCTTTTAACCGTTTTAGGGTAGGGATGATGAAGAAATCGGGTATTGAATGGACTGACAAAACCTGGTCGCCAGTGTCCGGGTGTACAAAGGTATCTGCCGGTTGTGCTAATTGCTACGCAAAGCAGGAGGTTGATTCACGCTTATCCAGGAATCCAAAAAGTATTTTTTTCGGTCGCAATTTTTCTGAAGTGCAAACCCACGAATCGCAGCTAAACGTTCCTCTTCAATGGAAAAAGCCAAGACGAATATTCGTTTGTCCGCGTGGCGATCCGTTCCACGAATCTGTGCCTGACGAATTTATTGATCGGATACTTGCTGTTATTAAGCTCTGCCCACAGCACACATTCCAGATTTTGACAAAGCGTACTGAACGCATGGTTGCATATTTTAGCAATCGAATAGTGCCGCTCAACGTGTGGATTGGTGTGTCTATTGAAAACCGTACACATGGCTTACTAAGGATTAACTTGCTACAAACGATTGAAGCCACGGTAAGATTTTTGTTGATTGAGCCTCTAATTGAGGATATTGGCAACATTGTCCTTACGGGTATTCATTGGGTCATTTGTGGGGGTGAAACCGGTGTACTTGCCAGACCGATGCATCCAGATTGGGTACGTGGACTTCGTGACCAGTGCGTGGCAGCGGGCGTACCGTTTCTGTTCAAACAATGGGGGGAATGGATACTGGCCGAAAGCGGTGACGGTTACGCAAAAGTTGGCATCAAGAGGTCTGGACGGCTGCTTGACGGCAAACTTTACAACGAATATCCAAGGTTACGCTATGAAAAACATGAGCTTTATCCTTTTCAGTTGCGCCGAGAATCGTTGCAACAGATGATCGAATATCCTGAGTACGGGATAGTGGAATGCAGACGCGAGTGCTTTCCCGCTAATTACACCATTGACCGTGGATTGCGTATCGACGAACACGGCAAGCACTACGCCCACAAACACATAAGCATGACCGAGAGATAACTTTGACGAACGCCTTTGCAACCACAGGACGGGGAGCTGAGTACACCTAACCCATATGAATGCCTGAAAATACTTGCTAATGCTGGGGGGATTGATAGCTTCGGAAATTTACAGGCATCAGCGATTGGTGATCAGATAAAAACTGCATTTTGAGAATGAATACCTTATTCCTTAATACCGAAGAATTACGGCAACTGACTGGATTTGCAATAAAGTCACGTCAGATCGGACAACTGCGTAAAATGGGGATTCCATTTCGTATTAATGGCTGCGGTAAGCCAGTTGTAACAGCCGCCGCAGTGGTTGCGATTGCCGAGCAAAACATACCAAAATCTTCTTGGCAGCCTGCCATATTGAACAGTACCGGCAAGAGCGTGTAACATGCGAGTTATGGGACGTAAACCGACTGCCAATTTAAATCTACCTTCTCGGATGCGAGCGCGTCCAAGGGGTAATTTAATTCATTATTATTACGACGCTGGCGGAAAACCACGTAAGGAGATCCCTCTTGGTAGTAATTATGCATTGGCTATAAAGAAATGGTCAGAGCTACAAATTGATCAAGAGGTTCCAAAAACGGCTGAAGCGGAAATAACCTTCCGTACCGTTGCAACTAGATATATACGCGATGTAATACCAGGTAAAGCACCTCGCACACAAGCAGACAATTTGGTTGAACTGGAATTTCTATATAAATTTTTCGACAATCCACCTGCGCCACTGGATAGTATTCGCCCAATCCATATACGTCAATACATGGATTGGAGAGGACAATCAGCCAAAACCCGAGCCAATCGAGAAAAAGCACTCTTCAGCCACATATGGAATATGGCACGGGATTGGGGATATACCGACCTTCCTAATCCTTGTGCCGGAATAAAAGGATTTACCGAAACTGGTCGAAAAACCATCTACATCGAAGATGACGCTTTTGCCGCAGTTTATAAAGTTGCTACTCAACCGTTGCGTGATGCTATGGACTTGGCATATCTGACTGGTCAGCGCCCTAGCGATCTCTTGAAAATGATGGAAAGCGATATTCGAGATGGTTGTCTTAATGTGCAACAGGATAAAACTCAGGCAAAGCTTCGCATCAGCATTGAAGGGGATTTGAAAAGATTAATCGACCGTATCCAGTTGAGAAAAGCTGAATACAAGATTCGCAGTCTTTATCTGATCGTCGGTGATACTGGACAGCGCTTCACCTATAGTCAATTACGCGACCAATTTGACCAAGCAAGGCTTACTGCCGGTGTTTCAAAAGAGACTTTCCAGTTTCGCGATATTCGCGCCAAAGCAGCTACCGATAAAACCGAATCCACTGATATTCGTCAGGCACAAATGCAAATGGGGCATACTACAATCACGATGACCGAGCATTATGTGCGTGGTCGCCGAGGCGAAAAAGTCAGCCCTACAAAATAATTTTGCGGAATAGTGACGTATTTTGCGGAACAACTTAACTGCAAATTGTCCCGCAAAAACGCTTCTAACTCATTGAATTGGTGCCCGGAACCGGAATCGAACCGGTACGCTGATTTTATTCAAGCGACGGATTTTAAGTCCGTTGTGTCTACCAATTTCACCACCCGGGCAGGTGTATAAAGCTTTGAAAAAATGATCGATCCAGGCGCATACTTAATATGTTGCCGAGTCATGTACAATCTTTTGCCATTATAACAGGGGTTGCAGGTCATTAATCGAAATTTTGGAGGTTAAACTGTAAATTTGTATATGACCGCGATGGCAATCACTTGCCAAGTCTGCCATGACAATCAATATCAGTGTGCGAAATGTTTTGAATCTTCGTCATTTCTTCAGCTGGTATATTCACAACTACTGGGTTGGGTGTTTAGTTTTGTAACTTTAATTTTGGTACAATTAAAGTCTTCAATCACAAACTTGTTAATTTTGGATTTTGGAATATTTACAGGAATTATTCTCATGAGCGTACTAGGTCAAAAGATTCGAAACAGTATTATTGCAACGCCAGTAGTGCTTACCGTTCTTCTACTAACCATTTCTCTGACTTCAATTGCAAGCTTGGGCAAGAATTCCCTTCTTGAGAAAGGAGAGGTGCTGGCTATTGTAACGGCAGAGACAGTTAAGGCGGGTGTTCAATATGGTGTGTTTGATGATGTCAATAAATTATTAGGCCAGTAAAGAAGTAGCCAAGGACATGGAGCACATTGAAACCGGCACTATTGAGGCTGAGGGCATGATGCAACGAATCGCTGCGGCACTGGAACAGCAAAGTTCGGCGGTGCGCGAGATAAATTCCAACGTGATGAATCTCAATCAGATCGGTCAGAGTAATGCGGCGGCCTCAGAGCAGATCACTTCGACGGTGGTGGAGTTAGCCAGGATTGCCGACAATACCCGGCAAGAGGTCGATAAATTCAAGATATAGCGATACTTTCACTCTTCCCAAAAAAATTGACAGGTATGCTTGAATTTCCAACTAAATAGGTCGGGGTCAGGTCTTGACAATACGGTTTTATCTCACTTCTTTAACGTGAAACTGGTTTCACGTTAACCTAACATTCAAGCGGACGCGCAACAGCGGGATTTGAAAGATCAATGGAGTCTGACCCTATTGATCTCTTTGATCTATCTCGGTAGTCCAAATCACTGCAAGCTCTTGGCTGGATGTGTTTAAGGGTGCTTTAAATTGATGACTTCTTGCAGATTCCAGCGCGGCTTGATGTTGAAACGGTAATCCTTATGACCTTGTTGTTGCGCCAGGCGCAGAGCACCCGCAAAGGCAATCATCGCGCCGTTGTCAGTGCAAAATTCCAGATCCGGATAAAAGACGGTTCCGCCACGTTTGCCTATATCCAGGTTCAGTCGGCAGCGTAAATGACGATTTGCACCTACGCCGCCAGCGACCACCAGACGCGTCAGACCCGTATGCGTCAATGCTGACAGCGCCTTGAGTGCCAGTACCTCGATAATGGCCTCTTGAGTTGCGCAGGCGATGTCAGCGCGGGTTTGTATATCGCAGTCGTTTTGTTTGACCAGGGTGAGAACCGCTGTTTTTAGGCCGCTGAAGCTGAAATTCAGATCATTGCTATGCAGCATCGGGCGCGGCAACTTGAATTTCCCGGGTTGACCCGTCATCGCTAGTTTCGCCAGGGCGGGGCCGCCAGGGTAACCCAGTCCCAGCAGCTTGGCACTCTTGTCGAAGGCTTCGCCGGCCGCGTCATCCAGCGTCTCGCCGAGCAGGGTGTAAAGTCCCACGCCATCGACGCGCATTAATTGGGTATGTCCGCCGGATACCAGTAAGGCGACAAAGGGAAATTCGGGCGCAGGGTCGGCTAATAACGGGGACAGCAGATGACCTTCCAGGTGATGAATGCCGATGACTGGAATGTCAAGTGCGTAGGCCAGTGCGTTGGCGGCACTTGCGCCGACCAGTAGCGCGCCACCGAGTCCCGGACCCTGAGTAAAAGCAATGGCATCCACTTGAGCCAGCGTTATATTGGCCTCCCGCATCACTTTGCGTACCAGCGGAACAACGCGCCTGATATGGTCGCGTGAAGCTAGTTCGGGCACGACCCCCCCATATTCGCTATGCATTTCGATCTGGGTATGCAGTGCATGACTGAGCAGGCCGCGCCCTAACTGATAAAGTGCGATACCGGTTTCATCGCAGGAGGATTCTATTCCGAGAGTAATCAGTGACATTTATTAAATTCCCTAGTGAAGTCGGAATGGTCGTTAATTTTGTGCGGTAACAGGAAAAAAATACAGACAGCGGTGCTGTTTCATATTCAGGATCGATGGAATTGCCATGCACGTTAGAGAACTTTAGCCCGCCCTGCGAATTTTGAAATTCAAGGTGGTTAGCAGTATAACGAGTAGTGCAGCCCCGCCGGTGTGTATCAGCGCTAGTGTCAACGGGAAGTTCAGTAAGACCATCAAAATGCCTGTTGAAAATTGCAAGATGAGGCCTGAGAGTAGCCAAAACGAAGTTCTACGCAGTCCGTCGAAGGCAAGTGCTTGAATAGCCACCCAGGAAGTCAGCGCAAGCACCGCGAAGGCGATGCCGCGATGTACCCAGTGAATAGCGGTCAGTGCCTGTAGAGACAGCGATTCGCCGCTAGAAGTAGTGCCTCTATCGTGCCACAGCGCAAAGCCATGCGGCAGATCCATTGGCGGCCATAACATGCCCTGACATAACGGGAAATCGGTGCAGGCCAGCGCCGCGTAATTGCTGCTGACCCAGCCCCCAAGTGCTAGTTGCAGGGTGAGCAATATACCAGACAGCAGTGCAGGTAATTGCAGCATTGATGCCCGCGACACAGACCGGTGATCGTTCAGGCGTGCGCCTTGCCAGGTCAGGAGTGCCAGCAAAGACATTCCGAGCAACAGCTGCGAGGTGACGATAAGCGGCTGTTTCAGGGTCATGGTCAAGGCACCGATAGCGCCTTGCAGGCAGAGCAGACCCAGCATTAGCATCGGCAAGAAAGGTGAAAATCTGCTTTCACGTTGTTGTAGCCATTTGCGCCAGGCGATCATTGAAATCGAGAGGATTAACACGCCGATAGTCATTGCCAGATAACGGTGGCTAATTTGGAACCAGGCAATGGTTGGCGTAATTGAGTTCGACTCGTTTAGTCTGAGGTAGCTGCCGAACATGATTAAGCTAAAGCACAGTAACAGCGTGAACTCTATCAGTTTGCGGTATTTGTCGGTGTTCTCGGAAACCCAAACAATGGATAGCGGTAACAGGGCCGCAATCAGTCCAAAGGTGGCAAGCTGGATTAGCATGGCACCGAACCGTAGTAGGCGCAGCACTCATTCTTGAGACTGTGCAGAAGAATAATTTTTGATATGGCAGCCATTGCGTATATTTTATTGGATTAGCGAACCATTTTCGTACAAGAATGCTTATCCTCTGA
>CAIRBC010000204.1 GCA_903876685.1 uncultured Nitrosomonadales bacterium
GCCTTAGCGCCATCAAAGCCTTTTTGTTCTGTGCTGGGGATCGCTTGTTGCAATTCGTTGATGTGTTGCAAGCGTTCAGGGGAATAATAACGCACATCACCGTTACCGCCTTTTACAGCTTCAGCGGATTTCACCCTGGCGGCACAACCAAAATCAATGATGAAAACCGCGCCATGCTGGTCGACAACGAGGTTGGCGGGCTTGATGTCTAAATGGCATACGCCCGCCTGGTGCATTGCGGACAAACCGGTCAAGCCGCTTTTAGCGGTGTGCAGCAGGGTTTTCATCCATAAACCCGGATCCTGGGTTTTTAACTCGACTAAATACGCTTGCAAGGCTTCGCCATTGCCAAAGCCCGCTAGCGGGAGGAATTGATAAATCACCGGCTGGCGGTTGCTCCCGGTCGTTTCTAGCGAAGCGATGAGTGGCAGAACATTCGGTTGGCCATTTAATGATTGCTGTAATTCGGCTTCGGAGGTTGAGCCAGCAATTTTATCCGCCCCTTTAATTTTTTTAACACCGACAAATTCCTGGTTAGTTTTATCATAGGCGAGTTTTAATTGGCCAAACTGGCCTTCTCCTAATTGAAATTTGCTTTTAATCTGCCCCTTGGGAAAGGTTACGGTAATGCCCGTTTGTTTCAACAGGGCTTCTGATTCTTCGATGGTGATTTTATTCACCAATTCAAAGCGGCCACTAATAACAGTCCTTGTTTTTTCAACCCGGTCTTTGCCTTCGAGTTCAATGGCGGAACCTCGGGTTAAACGCTGCTGTTTGCGGCGATAACCAAAGATACCAAGGGTCGCGCAGCATAAAATTACTATTGCGCCACCGGCCGCTCCACCGGCAATAGCACCGGCCTTACCGCTTGCCTGGTTTGAATGAACAGATCCTGAAGTACTGACATTCGGCAAGGTCGTTGTTCCATTAACCATCGCCGGCTCTACTTCAATAGTCCTATTGACGATATTACTGGCCGCTTCGCCATCATGAACTTGAAACGAAACCGTCCGTGGGCCTGTCGTAAGGTTGCTTAACAAATTATAGTATTGAACACTTTGTAAAGCCGCTTGATAAAATAGGATTGAGGAACTACCGGTTATACTTAAGGCCCCTGTATTGAGATTATAATTCCCAATCAGGCCACTTTGGTTGGTAAACGCCAACCGGTCTTCGCTGCTCGCCCACCCACGACTAAACCACACCGTGGCATTCGCAAAATTTGCGCTATCGACATCGGTTGCGGCCAAATCAATGGCGATTGCCTCTTTGAGTTGCGCTGCATTGGCGACATACGTCACATTCCCCGCCGAGGTTTGTAAGACAGGCGGGTCATTCACCGGCGTAATCGTTACCGTCTGGTTCAACCAAGCGCTATTAAGTTGACCATCGTTGACCTGAAATAGGATGGTTCGAGGTAAAGGGCTTGGATTATTGGAAAGATTGCGGTAACGCACATTACGTAAAATTGTTTGATAATTCGCTAAGGTATCGCTCCCAGCGAAGGTCAAGGAGCCAGTGGCGGTATTGTAATCACCGACGATATTGCCCGTATTGTTAAACAACAATTGGTCTTCGTTAGACAGAAAATTTTGCGCTATCACCACTTCGCCCGAAACAAGAGAAGTATTATCGACATCATCCACCATCAAACTGGGCTCAAGCACTAGTCCTGGATCTTTTTCAACATAATTTACGGTGGTTGTATTGTGAGAAAGCGTAGGCGCGTCATTGATCGGAATGCCAATTAAATTAATCGTACCCAACACATCCGGGTCATAACCATTGCTCACCTGGGCGTTGATCGTAACATTTTGGTTAAAGTTCAGATTGGGATAAAACGTTAATGACGCCAGCAAAGCATTGACATCATCCGCTAAGCCCTGGGCTTGCCATACACCCGTACTAGCATTAAATGTTGAGGTTACGTTTCCAGAAGCACCCATCAATAAGTTACCACTTATCGGGGGTATCACCATCAGATTGGCAACGACTGTCGAAAGCC
>CAIRBC010000205.1 GCA_903876685.1 uncultured Nitrosomonadales bacterium
GGGGTCTCTCCCGCAAGCGGGGAGAGCGCAGCGAGGGGGGCGTAGCCGGGAGTACGATCGCTACGCGTGTTTCACGTTAAATATTGTATAGCTTCTTAATAAGCTAGCCGTAGCCCGGAGGTAGGCTGCAAGCCGGAATCCGGGGACGCACGCATGAAAACCGCACGTGATTGGTTTACCCCGGATTCCGCTACGCTGCATCCGGGCTACGGTAACTTGTCCGGGTATTTTAAATGATGACTAATTGCGTAATAGCGAAAAAACCTTCTTTGCCATGCTACCAACTGCCTCCAGGGGATGCTCGCGCAGCGATTTTTCTTGCTCCGCCATCATCAGGAACAAGCCATCCATCGCCTTGCGGGTGATGTAATCATCCAGATTGGCATCTTTCTCGTCCACTAACCCCAGTCTTGCGGCTTTTCCGGCAAATTGATCATATTTGTCCGCAAATTTCACCTTTTTCATGGATTTGCTCACCACCGGCTTGAATTTCACGCCGAGCGCCGTTTCGGTGTTCTTGCGGAAATATTGGGTGGCAGCATCGTTTCCGCCCAGCAAAATCCCTTTGGCATCTGCTACGGTCATTTTACTGACGGCTGAAATCAGCAAGGGTTTCGCTTCCACAACGGCGGTCTCGGCTGCGCGATTCATCGTGGTAATCAGCTCGTCTGCATATTTTCCCATGCCGAATTTGCGCAAGGCGCTCTCCAGCTTTTTTAGACTCTCCGGCAGCGGGATTCGAACCTTATCGTTGCCCAGAAAACCATCCGCTTTGGCAAGGCCGGCAACCGCTGCTGCGGCTCCCTGGGTAAGCGCCTGTTTCAGGCTGCCTACCTGATCCTTGTTGCTGATTCCTTCCAGCGCAGTCGGAGAAACGCCCGGTGTCTCCACCGGAGCTGACGCCGCCTGCACCCCTTCCAGTTTTTCCAGTTTGTTGACCAGACCGCCCAGATCAAGTGCCTGCACCGGTGTCAGAACCAGCAGGCTGGCGGCGATTAAAATGCTGCGAACCCGCAAGGCTGGTTTTCTCATGATGATAAATTATTTCTTCTTGGGTACATACAGGTCGGTGATCGTGCCTTCTGCCATTTCCGCAGCAAAGCCCAAGGTCTCGGACAGGGTAGGATGCGGATGGATAGTCAGTGCGATATCTTCCATTTCTGCGCCCATCTCCAGTGCTAGTACCGCCTCTGCGATCAGTTCTCCGGCATTTACACCCACGATACCGGCACCCAGAATGCGACGGGAAACAGGATCGAGCAGCAGTTTGGTGGCACCTTCTTCTCTGGCGATGGAAAGCGCGCGCCCCGAGGCAGCCCAGGGGAAAGACGCCTTTTCATAAGCAATGCCGCGTTCCTTGGCCTGGGTTTCGGTGAGACCCATCCAGGCAATTTCCGGGTCGGTGTAAGCAACCGAGGGAATGGTCAGCGGTTCAAAATAAGCCTTGTGTCCGGCAATCACTTCAGCCGCCACATGCGCCTCGTGCACCGCCTTGTGTGCCAGCATCGGGTCGCCGACGATGTCGCCGATCGCAAAAATATGGGCGACATTGGTGCGCATCTGTTGATCCACCACGATGAAGCCGCGCTCGTTGACGGTTACGCCGGCAGCCTCGGCACCGATCTCGCGCCCGTTGGGGCGACGACCAACCGCCATCAGCACGCGATCATACAATTGCGGCTTGGGTGCCTTATCTCCTTCAAAAGTTACCATCAGACCGCCCGGCAGTGCTTCAATCTTGCTGACTTTGGTTTTCAGATAAATGGCTTCATAACGCTTTTCGATGCGCTTGGCTAAAGGTCGAACCAGATCCCGGTCTGCTCCTGGAATCAGGCCGTCGGCCAGTTCCACCACGCTGATTTTGCTGCCCAGAGCATGATAAACCGTGGCCATTTCCAGTCCGATGATGCCGCCGCCGATGACCAGCATACGCTTGGGCACATCTTGCAGTTTCAGTGCTCCGGTCGAATCGATGATGCGCGGGTCATCGTAGGGGAAGCCGGGAATCCGTGCCACGCTGGAACCCGCCGCGATAATTGCCTGATCGAAACTAATGGTCTGGCTGCCTTCGGCGCTAGTGACGGTGATGCTGTTCGGACTGGCAAATTTCGCCACGCCGGTGACGATCTGCACCTTGCGTTGTCCCGCCAGACTCTTGAGTCCACCGGTCAGTTTGCTGATCACGCTGTCTTTCCACTGACGAATCTGATCGATGTCGATCTTTGGCTTGCCGAAAGTTACGCCGTGATGGGCGACTTCTTCGGCCTCGTTAATCACCTTGGCAACATGCAGCAAGGCCTTGGAAGGAATACAGCCTACATTCAGACACACGCCACCCAAACTGGGATGACGTTCCACTAATACCACTTTTTTGCCTAGATCGGCGGCGCGAAACGCGGCACTATAGCCGCCGGGGCCGGCGCCTATCACGAGCACTTCGGCATGCAGGGTTGATTCGGTATTCGTTTGGTTCATGTGATCTCCTTAGGTTCTTAGGTTCGTATTTGTCCGCTACCGAGCACGATATACTTCTGCGAGGTCAGTCCTTCCAGACCGACCGGGCCGCGTGCGTGAATCTTGTCTGTGGAAATGCCGATTTCGGCGCCCAATCCGTATTCGAAGCCATCAGCAAAGCGGGTAGAAGCATTGACCATCACCGAACTGGAATCCACTTCGCGCAGGAAGCGCATGGCCTTGCTGTAATTTTCGGTGACGATGCTGTCGGTATGCTGAGAGCCATAGCAATTAATATGTTCGATTGCCTCATCCAGTCCTGTCACTACCCGCACCGCGAGTAGTGCGGCGAGATATTCGGTGCGCCAGTCTTGCTCGGTGGCGCGGCTCATTTGTGGCACGAGCGCACAGGCCGCTGCATCGCCGCGCAGTTCAACACCTTTTTCAAGGTATATCGCGCATAGCGGGGGTAGCACGCTGGCCGCCACACTTTGTGCGACCAACAAGGTTTCCATGGCGTTGCACACTCCGTAGCGATGGGTCTTTGCGTTATCACAAATGCGTATTGCCTTGTCCAGATCGGCCTGGTCATCAATATACACATGACAGATGCCGTCCAGATGTTTGATCACTGGAATGCGCGCCTCTTCCGAGATGCGTGAAATCAGGCTCTTGCCGCCGCGCGGCACGATTACGTCCACGTATTCTTTCAGGGTGATGAGTTCGCCAACGGCTGCCCGGTCGGTGGTGCTGATCACCTGCACGGCCGTTTCAGGCAATCCTGCCGCGCGCAACCCGGCATACACACAGGCGGCTATCGCCTGATTGGAATGCAATGCTTCAGAGCCGCCGCGCAAGATCGCCGCATTGCCGGATTTGATACACAGGCCGGCGGCATCTGCGGTGACGTTGGGACGCGATTCATAAATGATGCCGATCACCCCCAGCGGTACGCGCATACGACCCACCTGAATTCCGGAGGGGCGATAATTCAGGTCACTAATGGCGCCGATCAGATCGGGCAGACTGGCAATTTGCAGTAAGCCTTGCGCCATCGAGGCAATAGTTTTTTCGGTGAGGGTGAGCCGGTCTACAGAGGCACTATCCAGACCTGCGGCCAGGGCTGCAGCCACATCGCGTGCATTTTCGGCCAGCAACTGCGCGGACTGAGACTGCAAGGCAGTGGCAATTTGGGTTAGCGCACGATTCTTGGTGGCAGTATCGGCCTGCGCCATGATACGCGACGCGCTGCGCGCCGCCTGGCCGAGGTTCTGCATATATTGCTTGAGATCTACCATATCAGGACATAATTGCGTGGGATGTATATTCTATCATCACGTTGCCAGATCGGGTTATGCGAAACTCGCGTTTAGTCGGCGATTTAGCGGTTAAAATAGCCGTTTTTTAAAGCAGGGTTCGCGATGTCAGACATACTCAAACAAATCCTCGCGCAAAAGGCGCATGAAGTCGCTGCTGACAGCAAACTCAGGCCGCTGTTGGCGCTGCGCCAGGCTGCCGAACAGACTGCGCCTGCACGCGACTTCACCGGTGCGATTCAAAACCGGATCGCGAAAAATAACCCCGCCGTTATCGCGGAAATCAAGAAAGCCAGTCCGAGCAAGGGCGTATTGCGCGCCGATTTCGATCCGGCAAAAATCGCCAGCAGCTATGAATTGCAGGGTGCGGCGTGTTTGTCGGTGTTGACCGACAGCCAGTTTTTTCAGGGTAACGCGGCTTATCTGCAACAGGCCAGAGCCGCCTGCAGTTTGCCGGTGCTGCGCAAGGATTTCATTATTGACGAATACCAGATTTATCAGGCACGCGAGATGGGTGCAGATGCGATACTGCTGATTGTGTCTGCGTTGTCGTTAAGCCAGATGCAGGCTTTTGAAGCGTTGGCGCATCGCCTGGGCATGGCGGTGCTGGTTGAAGTGCACGACGCTGACGAGTTAGTGCAGGCACTGCAACTGACCACCCCGCTGATCGGCATTAACAACCGCAACTTGCGTACCTTTGAAGTCTCCTTGCAAAACACGCTGCAACTGCTGCCGCAGCTTGCTTCCTCTGGGCGCATCGTGGTTACCGAAAGTGGTATCCATCATGCGGAGGATGTTCAGTTGATGCGCAGCCATCAGGTAAACGCTTTTCTGGTCGGAGAGGCTTTCATGCGTGCGGACGATCCGGGTGCAGCCCTGGCAAAAATTTTCGCGTGTTAGTGAGTAGAAAATTTAAAATGTTCATATGGCACTTGCTTGACTATGGGCAATAACTTAAACTTGGTTTATGAATTTAGTTCATGCACGGCAGCCATGCAAACTTATCATATCCATGATGCCAAAACGCAACTCTCAAAACTGGTTGAATTAGCGGCCAAGGGAGAGGCGAGCATGTGGGAAGTTGCCCTCAAGTCCCGTTGAATCGATCAGATTTTCAAGTCGATGCACGCATGTTGCGCCGTGGGTTGATCGATAACGGATATGGCGAGCTGCCGATACTCCGCGAGCATGCAGTTGCGATCGATGCTTTGCCGCAAATTCACAAAGATCCGTTTGACCGGCTACTGATTGCGCAGGCAATGGTCGAGGGGATTATCTTGTTAAGCAATAACACCACCGTGGCACAGTATCCAGGTTCGGTAAGGCGGGTTCATTGATAATGGTCGAGCCCGATATATATTATCAAGCACGGCCGCCGGCTACCTCAAAGTCATTTTTGTAGCCAGTTTCTGACTATGGAGATATGCTCAGCGGTCATCAGATGAGGCGCGTGGCCGATGCCCGGGAAATCGACAAGCTCTACATTTTTTCCTCGAAGTTTCATTTGTTGAGCCACCTCGTTTGAAAGTACCTTGGAATTGAGGCCATGCAGTACCAGTACCGGACATTGAATTTTTTCAAAAACCGGCCAGATGTCGAAGTCGGTTATTGCCTCTGGATGCTGCTTCATTGATGCCATAAATCCCTGGTCGTAGGCCAGGGAAAAATTCCCGTCAGCAAGTTTGGACGAGCTATGCGTCGCCATGTGAACCCAGCCTTGTTCCGGAATGTCGCCCCAAGCCACATAAAGTTGCTTGAAATAGTTCACGACTTCTTCAAAGGTTTCAAAGTGCAAATCATTTCCAGCATACTGGCTGATTTCAATTAGCGCTTCACGCGGCACGAAGGGACCGACATCATTTATGATTAGCTTGCGAATCGGCGTATTGGGTAGTGACGCCAGAAATATTCCGAGCAATCCGCCCATTGAAGTACCGAGCCAATCAATGACGTTGACCTCCAAGCGACCGATCAGCACTGAGATGTCGGCAAGATATTGAGCGAATTGATAAGAATTTTTATCGTTTAACCAGTCGCTTTTCCCGCGCCCGACGACATCGGGACATATAACCCGGTATTGATGCTGCAGTTGCTCTGCGAGAAATGAAAAATCACGGCTGTTTCGCGTCAGTCCGTGTACACATATCAGGGTATCGGCGCTATTTTTTTCGCCCCATTCTTGATAAAACAGGCGATGGAATCCTTGCGGGTTGAGGCCCAAAAAATAGTTTTCTTTGCATGTCATGGTCTGCTCTTGATATTGTTTTTTAGGTTATATCCGGGAAATGCTATTCCTGAACCACTTCGAAGTCATGGGTGATGGCGGCGGTTGCGCCTAGCATGATCGAAGCGGAACAGTATTTATCGGCTGAAAGTTTGATGGCTTTTTCAATCGCCTCGGGCTTCAGGTTCTTGCCTTTGATGACAAAATGCATATGGATTTTGGTAAATACCTTGGGATCGGTTTCGGCGCGCTCGGCTTCCAGTTCCACATAACAGTCGGTTACTGCCTGACGGCTTTTTTTCAGTATGCTAATCACATCAAAACTAGTGCAACCGCCCGTACCCAGCAACAACATTTCCATCGGACGCGGGCCGAGGTTGCGCCCTCCTGCATCTGGTGGACCATCCATTAAAACGGCATGGCCACTTTCACTTTCGCCCAAGAATGAAACTTGTTCTACCCATTTGACACGCGCCTTCATATGTTCCCCTTTGAAAATCATTTATTACCAAAGCCTGTACGATACCAGAACAAACCGATCAATTCATGAATAAAATAGCTTAATCTAACGGGCCTGGAAAAAGAAGCACCCCAGATAATGAAACTAGCCATGCCCGTTTCCCTGATTAACCCACTAGCCACTCCGCTTTGTTGCCAAAAGACAGCAACCAAGTGGCTGGTTATCTCCCCAACCCTACCCATGAACCTCCATTTCGTAGGGTGCGCTTGCGCACCAATTTCATCGACCCTAGCCATTAACCGTCGCCCTCTCCCCCGCCCTCCCCCTTCGGGGGAGGGAGCGGTTTGGCTTGGTGCGCTTACTCCAAAATGGTGCGCAAGCGCACCCTACGGTATGGTTCATAGGGCAC
>CAIRBC010000206.1 GCA_903876685.1 uncultured Nitrosomonadales bacterium
GTTTGGCTTGGTGCGCTTACTCCAAAATGGTGCGCAAGCGCACCCTACGGTATGGTTCATAGGGCACAATTCGGTCGAAAATTTCGACTGGGGTCTCTCCCGCAAGCGGGCGAGGGAGAAGACGATCGCTGCGCAAGTTTCACGTTAAAAAACAAAACGGAGCAGGTACCGACATTAGCCTCCTAATGCCAGTACTTGCCCCGCCGGTTAAACAATGATTAAACAGCTGCTCCTTTTTCGAGCAACTTTGCCACACGCCAACTCTTGGTTTTCGCCAGCGGACGACATTCTTCAATTAGCACCACATCGCCGGTATGAAATTCATTGGCTTCATCATGGGCATGATACTTTTTGGAGACGCGTACAATCTTGCCTAGCAAAGGGTGTTTAACCTTACGCTCAACCAGAACCGTCACGGTCTTGTCCATCTTGTCGCTGGTAATGGTACCGGTAAGAGTACGTTTCAGCTTACTTTCACTGATTACTTTAGTTTCGCTCATTACTGGGCACCCTTCTCTGTCAATACGGTCTTAACGCGGGCGATTTCGCGACGGACTTTACGCAATTCGCTAGTGTTAGTCATTTGCTGAGTTGCAACCTGCATACGCATGCCAAATTGCGCCTTGGTCAGAGCCAGCACTTCCTGTTGCAATTCCGCCTCGGACTTGTTTCTTAATTCGCTAGCCTTCATGTCATGCACCTACCTGTCTAACCACAAACGTGGTTGCAATTGGCAACTTTGCAGATGCCAAACGAAACGCCTCACGCGCCAGTGATTCATCCACGCCATCCATTTCATACAACATCTTGCCCGGCTGAATCTCGGCTACGTAAAACTCCGGATTACCCTTACCATTACCCATCCGAACTTCAGCGGGCTTCTTGGAAATAGGCTTGTCCGGAAAAATGCGGATCCAGATACGACCACCACGCTTGATATGACGGGTCATTGCGCGACGAGCCGCTTCAATTTGACGCGCTGTCAAACGACCGCGTGCCACCGCCTTCAAACCGAATTCGCCGAAGCTCACCTTGTTGCCGCGGGTGGCAATACCGGTATTTCGACCCTTTTGTTCCTTACGATATTTTCTTCTAGCTGGCTGTAGCATGTTTAGCTCCCGACGACTTCCTTATTTTTTTCTCCGGTTCTGCGGCTACAGGGGCGGCAACTTCATTGCCGGTAACCTCGCCCTTGAATACCCAGACCTTGACGCCAATAATCCCATAGGTAGTCTTGGCTTCAGACGTTCCATAGTCGATATCCGCACGCAAAGTATGTAGTGGCACACGACCTTCGCGATACCACTCGGTACGGGCGATTTCAATGCCGTTCAAACGCCCGGCACTCATGATCTTGATACCCTGAGCACCCAGACGCATCGCATTCTGCATGGCGCGTTTCATCGCACGACGGAACATGATGCGTTTTTCCAGCTGAGCCGTAATGCTGTCAGCAATCAACTGAGCATCGATCTCGGGCTTGCGCACTTCTTCGATAGCGACATCGACCGATTGCAACCCCATACGCTTGCGCAATTCAGCACGCAGTGCTTCGATATCTTCACCTTTCTTGCCGATGACCATACCTGGACGAGCCGTGTAAATCGTCACCTTGGCATTCTTGGCAGGACGCTCGATGATAACCTTGGAAACGCCGGCTGTAACCAGCTTCTTTTTCAGAAATGCACGTACTTCTATGTCCTTGAGCAACAAGTCAGCAAAGTTCTTGCTGTTTGCAAACCATTTGGAATCCCAGTTTTTGCGCACGCACAACCGGAAACCGGTTGGATGAATTTTTTGTCCCATTTTATCCTCAGTTTCCGACACTAACCGTAATGTGGCTGGTTTGCTTTTCGATCTTGTTTCCACGACCCTTGGCGCGTGCCATGAACCGCTTCAAGGAAGCCGCCTTGTCGATATAAATAACCTTTACCTTTAATTCGTCAATGTCTGCACCATCGTTATGTTCAGCATTGGCAATTGCAGACTCAAGCGCTTTCTTGATGACTTTAGCACCCTTCTTCGGGCTGAAAGTCAGAATATTCAGCGCTGCGGCTACCGGCAATCCTCTGATTTGATCTGCAACCAGACGACCCTTTTGCGCGGAGAGATGAATGTTTTTTTCAACTGCTGTAGTCAATTTCATCATATCCCCTTATTTCTTGACGACTGCTTTTTTATTAGCAGCATGACCCTTGAAGGTGCGTGTCAGTGAAAATTCACCCAATTTGTGACCCACCATATTTTCGGATACATACACCGGTATGTGCTGCTTGCCGTTATGCACTGCAATTGTCAGACCGACAAATTCAGGCAGGACGGTAGAACGGCGCGACCAGGTTTTCACCGGGCGCTTATCGTTGGTTGCGCGTACTGTCTCGACCTTCTTGAGCAAGTGAGCGTCAACAAATGGACCTTTTTTAACGGAACGTGCCATGTTTGCTTACCCCTTAAACCTGAAAGCGACGGCGTACGATCATGCCTGTCGTGCGTTTGTTGCGACGTGTGCGGAAGCCCTTGGCTGGCACACCCCATGGACTGACCGGATGACGACCAGCCGCTGTCTTTCCTTCACCACCACCGTGCGGGTGATCGACCGGATTCATGACCACACCACGCACCGTCGGACGTACACCGCGCCAGCGCATTGCACCCGCCTTGCCGATAGAACGCAGACTGTGTTCGGAATTACCCACTTCACCGAGGGTTGCCTTGCAATCGATATGTACCTTGCGGATTTCACCCGAGCGTAAACGCAATTGCGCATAGCTGCCTTCGCGTGCCAGCAGTTGTACCGAAGTTCCCGCAGAACGCGCCAGTTGCGCCCCCTTGCCAGGCAACATTTCGATGCAGTGAATCGTCGATCCGACAGGAATATTGCGCAAAGGCAACGCATTACCCGGCTTGATCGGTGCTTCAGAGCCGCTGATCAGCGTTGCGCCAACCACCACACCCTTGGGCGCAATAATGTAACGGCGTTCGCCATCTGCATAGCATAACAGCGCGATATTGGCGCTGCGGTTTGGATCATATTCCAGACGTTCAACCTTGGCAGGGATTTGATCCTTGTTGCGCTTGAAATCAACCAAGCGATAATGTTGTTTATGACCGCCACCCATATGACGGGTGGTGATATGACCGTTATGATTGCGACCAGCGGTTCTGTTTTGCTTTTCCAGCAAAGAGGCGACTGGTTTGCCTTTATGCAGATCAGGATTAACCACGCGAACGACCGCGCGTTGTCCAGGAGTAGTTGGTTTTAGTTTAATCAATGCCATGATGATTACCCTTGCTCGCTATCAGCGAAATTGATTTCCTGGCCGGAGGCAAGACAGACATACGCCTTTTTCCAGTTATTACGACGACCCGAGAAGCGGCCGGCACGCTTTACCTTACCCTTGACATTTGCCACTTGCACGCCATCCACCTGCACATTGAACATCAGTTCAACGGCCGCCTTGATTTCCGGCTTGGTCGCATCCGTGGTGACACGGAAGATAATCTGCTGATGTTTATCAGCGACATAAGTTGCCTTTTCGGAGATTTGAGGTGCAAGCAACACCTTCATCAAACGCTCCTCATTATATTTTTGCGTACTCATGCAAATAACTCCTCTATTTTTGCCACTGCATTGCGCGTGACCAACACGTTGGCAAAACGCACCAGGCTGACAGGATCCGCCTGATTTGCTTCCAATACCAATACATTGGGCAGGTTACGCGAAGACAGATACAAGTTATCATCCAGGTCGTCGGTGATAATCAATAGACGACCATTCAATCCCAATTCCTTGATCTTCTGTGCCAGCAGCTTGGTCTTAGGAGCCTCCACCGTCAGACTTTCTACCACGGTCAGTCGGTTTTCGCTGACCAGCCTGGAAAATATTGAGGCGATGCCTGCACGATACATCTTGCGGTTGATTTTCTGGGTATAATTTTCTTCGCCGGTATTCGGGAAGATCTTGCCGCCGCCACGCCATAACGGGCTGGAGGCCATACCGGCACGTGCACGACCGGTGCCTTTTTGTGCAAAGGGTTTGCGCGTGCTCTTGGCGATTTCGCTGCGACCCTTTTGCTTGCTGTTGCCAGCACGTGCATTGGCCTGATAGGCGGTAACCAGTTGATGTACCAGATCTTCGTTGTATACTCGACCGAAAACCGCGTCGGAAGCGCTCAAATTAGCACTAGCCTGACCCGTTTCGTTAATGACTTTTAGTTCCATTACGCACCTGCCTTTACTGCGGGACGCACGATGATGCTGCTGTTGGTACAACCCGGAACCGCACCCTTGACCAAAATCAATTGGCGTGCGACATCAATACGCACCACTTGCAGATTCTGTACGGTTCTTTGCACGTCACCCAGGTGACCGGTCATGCGCTTGCCAGGAAATACGCGACCTGGATCCTGAGCCATACCGATAGAACCAGGTACATTGTGTGATTTGGAATTGCCGTGCGAGGCACGACCTGATTTGAAGTGGTGACGCTTGATGGTTCCGGCGTAACCCTTACCTTTGGTTGTTCCCGTTACATCAACCAGCTGACCTACCTGGAAGATTTCCACACTGACCGTGGCACCTGCTTGCAGGCCATGATCCGCAGCAACGGTAAACTCCTTCAATGCACTACCTGCCAACACACCTGCCTTGGCGTAGTGTCCGGCAGCGGCCTTGGTTACGCGTCCAGGACGACGTATGCCATGGGCCAGTTGCACAGCTGTATAACCGTCAGTTTCTACGGATTTTACCTGTGTAATACGATTATTGGACACTTCCAGCACTGTTACTGGCAACGATGATCCGTCATCAGTAAAAACGCGGGTCATGCCAATCTTGCGACCGACAAGTCCTAAGCTCATTATAACTTCCTCTTGTTAAGGGGTTGACTACAATTGGTCAACCGATTATTGGTAAAACACTTGCGTAAAGATTTACGCGACTACTGCAACTTGATTTCCACATCCACACCGGCAGGCAAGTCGAGCTTCATTAACGCATCTACTGTTTTATCAGTAGGGTCAATGATGTCCATTAAACGAAGGTGGGTACGAATTTCAAACTGATCTCGTGAGGTCTTGTTGACGTGTGGTGAACGTAGCACGTCGAAACGCTCGATTCGGGTTGGTAGCGGCACCGGACCATTTACTACTGCACCGGTACGCTTGGCTGTTTCGACAATCTGCGCTGCAGACTGATCGATCAAACGGTAATCGAAGGCCTTGAGGCGTATTCTAATTTTTTGACTTTGCATAATTTTCTCTTGCATTTTTGTGGCTATGCCACCTATTAAAGAACGAATCGCGTGATCCTGTCCAAACGAACCGGATCACGCGAGGGGGTGCATTGTATCGTTACTCTGTTACCTTTGCAACACTTAAACGAATCGGCCAGACAAATCCTATTCGATGATCTTGGCAACCACACCGGCGCCGACCGTTCTGCCACCTTCACGAATCGCAAAACGCAGACCTTCTTCCATGGCAATCGCGTTAATCAGATTAACCGTGATGCTGACGTTGTCGCCAGGCATGACCATTTCAGTACCGGCAGGCAATTCAACGGCGCCGGTGACATCTGTGGTGCGGAAATAAAACTGTGGACGGTAACCCTGGAAGAAGGGCGTATGACGACCGCCTTCATCTTTACCCAGCACATAGATTTCTGCAGTAAATTTGGTATGTGGCTTGATTGAACCGGGTTTGCACAACACCTGACCACGTTCCACGTCTTCACGCTTGGTGCCGCGCAGTAACACGCCGACATTGTCGCCAGCCTGACCCTGATCGAGCAATTTACGGAACATTTCCACGCCGGTACAGGTAGTCTTTTGCGTAGGCTTGATACCGACAATTTCCAGTTCCTCACCCACCTTGACGATACCACGCTCGATACGACCGGTCACCACCGTGCCACGACCGGAGATCGAGAACACGTCTTCCACAGGCATCAGGAAGGCGCCATCCAGAGCACGCTTGGGCTGAGGAATGTAGCTATCCAGCGCATCTGCCAGACGGAAGATCGAAGGTTCGCCCAAATCACCCTGGTCGCCTTGCAGCGCCTTCAGTGCAGAACCTTTGATGATAGGAATGTCATCGCCAGGAAAATCGTATTTGCTGAGCAATTCGCGCAATTCCATTTCGACCAGTTCAAGCAGTTCCTCATCATCCACCATGTCACATTTATTCATGTAAACCACGATATAAGGAACACCCACCTGACGAGCCAGCAGGATATGCTCACGCGTTTGCGGCATCGGACCGTCAGCAGCTGAACAGACCAGCACCGCGCCATCCATTTGCGCCGCACCGGTAATCATGTTCTTGATATAGTCGGCGTGGCCAGGACAATCCACGTGCGCATAGTGGCGAGTCGATGTTTCATATTCGACGTGCGCGGTATTGATAGTAATGCCGCGTGCCTTTTCTTCCGGTGCCGCGTCAATCTGATCATAGGCCTTGGCCTCACCCCCGAATTTCTTTGACAATACCGTGGTAATTGCCGCAGTCAGAGTGGTTTTTCCATGATCGACGTGGCCAATCGTGCCTACGTTGACGTGGGGTTTGGTACGTTCAAATTTGCTTTTTGCCATAATAATCGCCTTTATAATCGTTAAGTCGTGAGTCGTAAGTCGTAAGTTGCAAGTTGAAAGACGTTAGTCGTTAACTTACGTCTTACGTCCCTCAACTTATTTCTTGTTCATAATTGCTTCAGCTACATTCTTGGGTGCTTCGGTATAGTGTTTGAATTCCATGGTGTAAGTCGCACGTCCCTGTGTAGCAGAACGCAGCGCAGTCGAATAGCCAAACATTTCTGCCAGCGGAACCTCTGCCTTGACAATCTTGCTGCCACCGGGCATGTCTTCCATGCCCTGCACCATGCCGCGACGCGAGGAGAGATCGCCCATCACCGTGCCGGTATAGTCCTCAGGTGTTTCTACTTCAACCGACATCATCGGCTCCAGCAACACCGGGCTCGCCTTGCGCATACCATCCTTGAAACCCATCGAAGCTGCCATCTTGAAGGCATTTTCGTTAGAGTCCACGTCATGGTAAGAACCGTCAAACAAGGTAACCTTGACATCAACCACCGGATAGCCTGCCAGCACGCCATTCGGCAGTGTATCTTCCAGGCCCTTGCGTACTGCAGGAATAAATTCACGCGGCACGGTACCGCCCTTGATTGCATCGATGAATTCAAAGCCCTTGCCTGCTTCATTCGGTTCAATCTTGAGCCAGACATGACCATATTGACCACGACCACCAGACTGTTTGACAAATTTACCTTCGACTTCAACCGGCTTGCGGATCGCTTCGCGGTAGGCCACTTGCGGCGCACCGACATTGGCTTCCACGCCAAATTCACGCTTCATACGTTCTACCAGCACTTCCAGATGCAACTCGCCCATCCCGGAAATGATCGTCTGGCCGGACTCTTCGTCAGAACGGACGCGGAAGGAAGGATCTTCCTGCGCCAGACGATTCAACGCCAGACCCATTTTTTCCTGATCCATCTTGGTCTTTGGTTCTACCGCCACGTGGATAACCGGCTCCGGAAATACCATCCGCTCCAGGATGATTTCCTTGCCTGGATCGCACAAGGTGTCGCCCGTGGTCGCTTCTTTCAAGCCCACCGCAGCCGCGATGTCACCCGCAAATACTTCCTTGATTTCTTCACGCTCATTGGCATGCATCAGCAAGATACGACCGACTCGCTCCTTGCGCCCCTTGATCGGGTTGTAAATGGTATCGCCCGATTTCAACATGCCTGAATAGACGCGGAAAAAAATCAGCTGACCGACAAAAGGATCGGTCATGATCTTGAAAGCCAGTCCCGCAAACGGCTCGGTATCAGAAGCCTGACGCTCACCAATCGTGCCATCCGCCAGTTCGCCCTTGACCGGAGGAATGTCGATAGGCGACGGCAGATATTCAATCACCGCGTCGAGCATCGCCTGCACACCCTTGTTTTTGAAGGCAGAACCGCACAACATCGGCACGATTTCACCGGCAATGGTGCGGATACGCAAACATTGCTTGATGTCCGCTTCAGACAAGTCACCTTCTTCGAGGTACTTGTTCATCATTTCTTCGGAAGCTTCGGCGGCGGACTCAACCATCTTTTCGCGCCATTCCTTGGCATCTGCCTGCAACTCTGCCGGAATGTCGCGCAATTCAAACTTCATCCCCTGCGAGGCTTCATCCCAATAGATCGCCTTCATCCGTATCAGATCGACCACGCCCTCAAACTTTTCTTCGGCGCCGATAGGAATCTGGATCGGCACCGGGTTGGCACGCAGACGGGTGCGCATCTGATCATAGACCTTGTAAAAATTGGCTCCCTGACGATCCATCTTGTTGACGAACGCCATGCGCGGCACGCCATACTTGTTCGCCTGACGCCATACCGTTTCGGACTGAGGCTGAACGCCACCCACCGCACAGTAAACCATGCAGGCACCATCCAGCACACGCATCGAACGCTCGACTTCGATGGTAAAATCCACGTGACCAGGAGTATCGATAATATTAATCCGATGCTCAGCCATCGATTTATCCATACCCTTCCAGAAACAGGTAGTCGCCGCAGAAGTAATGGTGATGCCACGCTCCTGTTCCTGCTCCATCCAATCCATCACAGCTGCGCCGTCATGAACTTCACCGATTTTATGGCTGACACCGGTGTAGTAAAGTACACGCTCGGTGGTCGTGGTCTTGCCAGCGTCGATATGCGCGCTGATGCCGATATTGCGATAATTCTGTATGGGTGTTTTACGTGCCACTTTGGTTGCCTATATTTTCGTTAGAATTAATCAGATTAAAACCTGAAATGCGAGAATGCCTTGTTGGCTTCAGCCATACGGTGCACTTCTTCACGTTTTTTAACGGCGCCGCCACGACCTTCAGAAGCATCGATCAATTCACCTGCCAGACGCATACCCATCGACTTTTCGCCGCGCTTACGGGCGGCTTCACGCAACCAACGCATCGACAAAGCCATACGGCGTGAGGGACGCACTTCTACTGGAACCTGATAATTTGCACCACCGACCCGGCGGCTTTTTACTTCTACCTGCGGCTTGGCATTATTCAGCGCAAGATTGAATACCTCAATCGCATCCTTGCTGGTCTTCTTGACGATCTGTTCCAGTGCACCGTAAAGAATGCGCTCAGCAACCGACTTCTTGCCGGCGGTCATCAACACGTTAACAAACTTGGACAAGTCCTGGTTGCCGTACTTGGGATCTGGCAGAACTTCGCGCTTGGGTACTTCTCTACGTCTTGGCATATAAACCTCGAATTAATAGCTAATGAATGGGGCGATTACGCTTTTTTAGCGCGCTTGGTACCGTATTTGGAACGGGATTGCTTACGATCTTTTACGCCTGCCGTATCCAGGCTACCGCGCACCATGTGATAACGCACACCTGGCAAATCCTTCACACGACCACCGCGCAACAGCACCACCGAGTGTTCCTGCAAGTTATGGCCTTCACCGCCGATGTAGCTGATCACCTCAAAGCCATTGGTCAGACGTACCTTGGCCACTTTACGCAACGCGGAGTTCGGCTTTTTCGGTGTGGTGGTATATACGCGGGTACATACCCCTCTTTTTTGCGGAGAACCACCAAGCGCCGGTACCTTGCTTTTTTCGACAATTGCTACTCGCGGCTTGCGGATCAATTGATTTACTGTTGGCATTATTTATTACCCTGTGAAATTCTAAAATCTGGTTAAAAAAACGAATCTATAAAAAACAGACCGCCGCAGCATGACTTGAATCATCCGCTGCGACGGAAAAAAGGTTGCGAATTCTATTGAAATACGGCTGAACTGTCAAGCAGTTCGCTCGCCACATCAACCTTCAATTCACGACCTTCCGCTGCGTCGATGCCCAAACGCTGCATGCGACGCGTGTTGTGGTAAGCCAAGCCGGTACCCGCTGGAATCAAACGACCGACAATCACGTTTTCTTTTAAGCCCCTAAGATCATCGCGCTTGCCCATGATGGCGGCTTCAGTCAACACGCGAGTCGTTTCCTGGAAGGACGCGGCCGAGATGAACGAGTCGGTAGACAAGGATGCCTTGGTGATACCGAGCAACATATATTCAAAAGTTGCAGGAACCTTGTCGGCCGCCAGCATACGCTCATTCTCTACCAGCATATCCGCCCGCTCTACTTGTTCACCCATGATGAAGCGCGTATCGCCAACTTCCTTGATCTGCACACGACGCAACATCTGACGCACAATCACTTCGATATGTTTGTCGCTGATTTTCACCCCCTGCAGACGGTAAACTTCCTGAACCTCATCGGTGATATAACGAGCCAGAGCCGCCACACCCAGCAGACGCAAAATGTCATGCGGATCTGCGGGACCGTCCACAATCATTTCGCCACGATTCACTACTTGCCCGTCGTGCGCCAACACATGCTTTTCCTTGGAAATCAGGAATTCGTTCGGCACGCCGTCTACATCGGTTATTACCAGACGCTGCTTGCCCTTGGTATCCTTGCCGAAAGAAACGGTACCCGTGCATTCCGCCAGCAAGCCTGCATCCTTGGGAATACGAGCCTCAAACAACTCAGCCACGCGCGGCAAACCGCCGGTAATATCACGGGTCTTGCTGCTTTCCTGAGGAATACGCGCCAGCACATCACCCACACCGACCTTCTGACCATCTTCGACGGTGATAATGGAACCGGTCTGCAAGGTGACGCTAACGGATGTCTCCGTACCGGTCAATTTAACTTCCAGACCGTCTTCGTCGATCAATCGAACCATCGGGCGTAATACCGTCTTGCTTTGCGTGCCGGTTCTTTGCTTGGGATCGATCACCACCAGCGTGGACAGACCGGTCACTTCGTCAATCTGCTTGGCGACCGTCACACCCTCCTCCACATTCTGGAAGCTGACTCGACCGGCATACTCGCTGATAATCGGACGGGTATGCGGATCCCAGGTAGCAAGCGCCACCCCCGCCTTGACCGGATCATACTGCTTGACCGTCAGCGCTGCGCCATAAGGCACCTTATGCCGTTCACGTTCGCGACCGTGATCATCCACAATAATCACTTCCGCGCTACGCGCCACGACAATCAATTCACCCCGCAACGTCGATACCACGCGCATATTGGCACTGTATTTCAGTGAACCATTGGACTTGCTTTCCACCTGACTGGCCACGACAGTTCGAGAGGCAGCACCGCCGATGTGGAAAGTACGCATGGTCAACTGAGTACCTGGCTCACCGATAGACTGAGCCGCGATCACACCGACCGCCTCGCCCACGTTAATCATGCCGCCACGGCCCAGATCGCGGCCATAACATTTGGCACACAGGCCGAAGCGCGTTTCGCAACTCAACGGGGTGCGCACACGAACCTCGTCTATGCCCAGCGATTCGATACGCTCCACCGCCGTTTCATCGAGCAATACCCCCGCTTCATACAGCGTTTCCGACGTCTCGGGATTGACAATATCGGCACTAACCACGCGACCCAGTATGCGCTCGCGCAAGGCTTCGATCACTTCACCGCCTTCGACTATCGCCTTCATCGCCGTGCCGTTTTCGGTACCGCAATCATCCTCGATCACCACCAGATCCTGTGTCACATCCACCAGACGACGCGTCAGATAACCCGAGTTCGCGGTCTTGAGCGCGGTATCTGCCAGACCCTTTCGCGCGCCGTGTGTCGAAATAAAGTATTGCAACATCGACAACCCTTCGCGGAAATTCGCGGTAATCGGCGTTTCGATGATCGAACCATCCGGTTTTGCCATCAGTCCGCGCATCCCGGCCAATTGCCGGATTTGCGCCGCAGAACCGCGCGCGCCGGAGTCGGCCATCATGTAAATGGAGTTGAACGATTCCTGCATCACTTGCTTGCCATTTTCCATGCGCAACTCGCCGGTGAGTCTATCCCTTACCGGTTCACTGCCCAGTTGATCCATCATCGCCTTGGCTACCTGATCGCCGGTGCGACCCCAGATATCCACTACCTTGTTATAGCGCTCACCATCGGTTACCAGACCCGAGGTATATTGCAGATGAATTTCGTGAACTTCCTTTTCCGCTGCGTTGATCAGCTCAGCCTTCTTAGGCGGCATCAGCATATCGTCAACGGCAATCGAGATACCGGCTCGCGTTGCATAGGTAAAGCCGGTATACATCAACTTGTCGGCCATGATCACGGTATCGCGCAAGCCGCATTGACGGAAACTGGCGTTAATCAAACGAGAAATTTCTTTTTTCTTCAGGCTCTTGTTGACCAGTGCAAAAGGCAGACCCGCAGGCAGCACTTCCGAGAGCAAAGCGCGCCCTACCGTCGTGGTATGACGAACCAGTCTTTCCTGTGTCTGCCCATCCTCATCCTGATACACCTCTTTGAGTCGCACCACGATGCGTGCCTGTAACGCGACCTCACGGGTTTCGTAGGCACGGGAGACTTCAGCAATATTGGAAAACATCGAGCCTTCGCCTTGCGCGCCCACATTTTCACGCGTCATGTAATACAGCCCCAGCACAATATCCTGAGAAGGAACGATGATCGGCTCACCATTCGCTGGAGACAGCACGTTATTGGAGGCAAGCATCAGGGTACGACATTCCATCTGCGCTTCCAGAGACAGCGGCACGTGTACCGCCATCTGGTCACCGTCAAAGTCGGCGTTAAAGGCGGAGCAGACCAGTGGATGCAACTGGATCGCCTTGCCTTCAATCAACATCGGTTCAAAAGCCTGTATCCCCAGACGGTGCAAGGTAGGGGCGCGGTTCAACATCACCGGATGTTCGCGAATCACTTCTTCGAGTATATCCCAGACAATTGGCTCTTCAGACTCGACCATGCGCTTGCTGGCCTTGATGGTAGTTGCCAGTCCCATCGCTTCCAACCGGCTGAAAATGAAGGGTTTGAACAATTCGAGCGCCATTTTCTTGGGCAGTCCGCATTGATGCAATTTTAACTGCGGCCCCACCACAATCACCGAACGACCGGAATAATCGACGCGCTTGCCCAACAGGTTCTGACGGAAGCGCCCGCTCTTGCCCTTGATCATGTCCGCCAGGGATTTCAACTGACGCTTGTTCGCCCCGGTCATCGCCTTGCCGCGACGGCCATTGTCCAGCAGGGAGTCCACCGCCTCCTGCAACATACGCTTCTCGTTGCGCACGATGATGTCAGGTGCCTTCAGTTCCAGCAGACGACGCAGACGGTTATTACGGTTGATCACCCGGCGATACAGGTCGTTTAAATCCGATGTGGCAAAGCGACCGCCATCCAGCGGCACCAGCGGACGCAATTCGGGAGGCAGTACCGGCAACACTTCCAGCACCATCCATTGCGGCCTTATTCCAGAAATATTGAATGCTTCCAGCACTTTGAGTCGCTTGGCGTATTTCTTGATCTTGGTTTCGGAACCGGTAGCCGCCAGATCGGCGCGAATGGTTTCGATCTCACTGGTCACATCCAGACCACTCAACAGAGAACGTATGCCCTCGGCGCCCATCATCGCGGTGAATTCATCGCCATACTCTTCGGTCTTGGCGAGATAATCATCTTCGGAAAGCAATTGTGCCTTGTTGAGTGGCGTCATGCCGGGCTCGGTCACCACATAGGCCTCGAAATACAGCACCCGTTCGATGTCACGCAGTGTCATGTCCAGCACCATCCCCAAACGGGAAGGCAAAGACTTCAAAAACCAGATGTGGGCAACCGGACTGGCCAGTTCGATATGACCCATACGCTCACGACGTACTTTGGATAGCGTCACTTCTACGCCGCACTTCTCGCAAATCACCCCACGGTGTTTGAGACGTTTGTACTTCCCGCACAGACATTCATAATCCTTGACCGGTCCGAATATTTTTGCACAGAACAAGCCATCGCGCTCCGGCTTAAAGGTGCGATAATTAATCGTTTCAGGCTTTTTGACTTCGCCATAAGACCAGGAACGGATTTTTTCCGGTGAAGCCAGGCCAATCTTGATCGAATCAAATTCTTCTTTTTGGGTGACCTGTTTAAACAAATCCAGCAATGTTTTCATGTATAGCTCCTTATATTCAGAGGACAGAGGACAGAGGACAGAAGACAGAGGACAGAGCTTTGTGGCTTCGCCTCGTTTTTATAAGAAAGACGCTGCGCAGCAGTCGACAGTCTGTCTTCTGTCAGCGCAGCGTCTGTCTTCTAGTGTCGAACCAAGTCCATATCGATGGCAAGGGAACGGATTTCCTTGATCACCACGTTGAAGGATTCAGGCATGCCAGCATCGATTTTATGCTCGCCCTTGACGATACTCTCATAAACCTTGGTACGTCCTGCCACGTCATCCGACTTGACCGTCAACATTTCCTGCAAGGTATAAGCCGATCCATAAGCTTCCAGTGCCCAGACTTCCATTTCACCGAAACGCTGTCCACCAAACTGCGCCTTGCCGCCCAGCGGTTGTTGAGTCACCAGGCTATAAGGTCCAGTGGAACGTGCATGCATCTTGTCGTCAACCAAGTGATGCAGTTTCAGCACATGCTTGTAACCGACCGTCACCTTACGATCAAAAGCCTCACCGGTGCGACCGTCATGCAAGGTGGTCTGCCCGGAGGTCGGCAGGTCGGCCAACTCAAGCATATACTTGATTTCTTCTTCGTTCGCGCCATCGAAAACCGGGGTAGCGAACGGCACGCCTTTTTTCAGATTACGGCAAAGTTCGATAATTTCATCGTCATTAAGCGCGTCCAGCTCTTCGGTCTGACCGTTTTGATGGTTGTAAATCTTGTCCAAAAATGCACGCACATCCTCAATTTTCGCCTTGGTCTGCAGCATTTCATCGATTTTCTTGCCCAGACCCTTAGCAGCCCAACCCAGATGTGTTTCCAGAATCTGCCCGATATTCATCCGCGAAGGCACACCCAGAGGGTTCAGCACCACATCCACAGGCGTACCGTCTGCCATATACGGCATATCTTCTACCGGCACAATCCTCGACACCACCCCCTTGTTGCCGTGACGTCCGGCCATCTTGTCACCCGGTTGCAGACGACGCTTAACCGCGACATACACCTTAACCATTTTCTGCACGCCAGCCTGCAGTTCGTCACCCTGGGTAAGCTTCTTTTTCTTCAGATCGAAAGCGGCGTCGAATTCGATACGGTTTTGCGCCAGACCTTCCTTGACCTGTTCCATTTGCGCAGCGACCTCATCATCCGCCACCCGGATATCAAACCACAGATGATGCTCCAGACTGCCCAGATATTCGTGCGTCAACTTGGTGCCCTTGACCAGTTTTTTAGGTCCGCCGTTAGCCACTTTGTTGAGCAACAATTTTTCCAGCCGCGCAAATACGTCCGCCTCAACGATACGCATCTGATCCGCCAGATCTTTCTTGTAGCGCTTGAGTTCATCGTCAATGATCTGCTGCGCACGTTTGTCACGCTGCAGGCCTTCGCGAGTAAACACCTGCACGTCGATTACCGTACCCGAACTGCCGGTTGGAACCCTGAGGCTGGTGTCTTTAACATCAGAAGCTTTTTCACCGAAAATCGCCCGCAACAGTTTTTCTTCCGGTGTCAGTTGTGTCTCGCCCTTGGGTGTTACCTTGCCGACCAGCACATCACCCACCACCACTTCTGCGCCGATATGCACGATACCGCATTCGTCCAGGCGCGCCAGTTGCGCATCGGCGAGATTCGGAATGTCACGGGTAATTTCTTCAGGCCCCAGCTTGGTGTCACGCGCCGCAACGGTCAGTTCTTCGATATGAATCGAGGTAAAGCGATCCTGCGCCAGCACACGCTCGGAAATCAAAATCGAATCTTCGTAGTTGTAGCCGTTCCACGGCATGAAAGCCACCAGCATATTTTGACCCAGTGCCAGCTCGCCCATATCGGTAGAGGCACCGTCGGCTATCACATCATCTTTCGCAATCAGATCACCCACCTTGACCAGTGGACGCTGGTTGATGTTGGTATTCTGATTGGAACGGGTATATTTGATCAGATTGTAAATATCCACCCCGACTTCACCGGCGGTGGTTTCATCATCATTAACCCGCACCACGATACGACCCGCATCCACATAATCGATACGACCGCCGCGCGTTGCCTGCACCGTAGTACCCGAGTCAACCGCAACGGTACGTTCATTGCCAGTGCCCACCAATGATTTTTCAGCGCGCAAACAGGGAACTGCCTGACGTTGCATGTTTGCACCCATCAACGCACGGTTCGCGTCATCATGTTCGAGGAACGGGATCAGCGAAGCCGCCACCGATACCACCTGAGAGGGCGATACGTCCATGTATTCCAACTTATCAGGTTCAGCCAGCACAAATTCGTTATGATGCCGTGCAGAAACGATATTGCTGGTGAAATGACCTTTTTTATCCAATTCGGCATTCGCTTGAGCAATGGTAAATTTGCCCTCTTCGATGGCCGACAAATAATCAACCTCATCGGACACCTTGCCTTCGGTTACCTTGCGATAGGGTGTTTCGATAAATCCGTATTCGTTGGTGCGTGCATACAAAGCCAACGAATTGATCAGACCGATATTCGGACCTTCAGGCGTTTCAATTGGACATACCCGGCCATAATGCGTCGGATGCACGTCGCGCACTTCAAAACCCGCGCGCTCCCGCGTCAGACCCCCCGGCCCCAGTGCTGAAATCCGCCGTTTATGGGTAATTTCGGACAGTGGATTGGTTTGATCCATAAACTGAGACAACTGGCTAGAGCCAAAAAACTCTTTCACTGCCGCAGAAATAGGCTTGGCATTGATCAGGTCATGCGGCATCAGGTTGTCTGTTTCTGCCTGTCCCAGACGCTCCTTGACGGCACGTTCTACCCGTGCCAGTCCGGCTCGGAACTGATTTTCAGCCAGTTCGCCCACGGCGCGCACCCGGCGATTGCCCAAGTGATCAATATCATCGATTTCGCCGCGCCCGTTGCGTAACTCGACCAGAATTTGCACCACTTTGACGATATCTTCATTGGACAGGATCGAAGAACCGGTCAATTCTTCGCGTCCCACGCGACGATTGAACTTCATGCGACCCACCACGGACAGATCATAACGCTCGTCGCTGAAAAACAGACCGTTGAACAGTCCTTCAACCGCATCTTCAGTAGGCGGTTCGCCTGGGCGCATCATGCGATAGATCGCCACCCGTGCCGACCACTGATCGGTGGTTTCGTCAGTGCGCAGGGTTTGCGAAATGAAGGCACCATGATCCAAATCATTGGTGTAAAGCGTGTTAATTTTGCTGACACCGGCGGTGATCAGATTATGCAACAGGGTTTCGGTAATTTCGTCATTGGCATTGGCAATAATTTCGCCACTTTCGGTATCGACGATATTAGTAACCAGCACCCGTCCAATCAGGAACTCATCCAACACCGCCAACTTGTCGATGCCAGCCTCCTGCATTTCACGAATGTGACGCACCGTGATGCGCTTGTCCTTGGCAACGATAACCTTGCCACCCTTGCCGATGATATCAAAACGCGCCACATCGCCTCTTAAACGCTCGGCAACCACTTCAAACTGATTACCTTGCGGGCCAATATGAAAGGTATCGAAGTCGAAGAACATTTTGAGCATTTCTTCATTGCTGTAGCCTATCGAACGTAGCAATATCGTCACCGGCATTTTACGGCGACGGTCAATACGGAAGTACACATAATCCTTCGCATCAAATTCAAAATCCAGCCAGGAACCGCGATAAGGAATAATACGAGCCGAAAACAATAACTTGCCTGAGGAGTGCGTTTTGCCCCGATCATGCTCGAAGAACACGCCCGGCGAACGATGCAATTGCGACACGATCACGCGTTCGGTGCCATTGATCACAAAGGAACCGGTACTGGTCATCAGGGGCATTTCACCCATATAGACCTCCTGCTCCTTGACTTCCTTGACCGTAGGTTTGGAAGCTTCCTTGTCCATGATAGTCAGGCGCACACGCGCTCTGAGCGGCGAGGCATAGGTCAATCCGCGCTGCTGGCATTCCTTGACATCGAAAGGCGGCTTGCCTAGCATATAGCTGACGAAATCCAGACGGGCATTCTTGGAATGGCTTTCAATCGGAAATATGCCGTTGAAAGCGGCCTGCAAGCCTTCATTTTTCCGTTGCTCAATCGGCGTATTTTCCTGCAGAAAAGCGGCAAATGATTCCAATTGGGTAGACAACAGAAAGGGAATCTTCAAAGCACCGACTCGTTTGGCAAAACTTTTACGTATGCGTTTTTTTTCAGTAAAAGAGTAGCTCATATAATCTCCACGATCTAGGAAAACAAATTTTGCAAGCAACGGCCTTTCGGCATACACTTGCGTAAATCCAATCAGTGCGGTTAACCTGGCCGGTTAAACCCATACTAAAAAGACAGGGGACAGTAAACCATAAACAGGCAAATGCAGCCTTTGGCATCAAGGATTTTCTGACCGCTGACTTCTTCAAACAACACCGGGTTATTCAAATAACAACCGGTATATTCAAACAACACGGGGTTATTTGACTTACGCCGTAGTTATTTGAACAACAAAAGGCCGACGGGGAAGCCGTCAGCCTTTTGCAATAAACAACCTTACTTGATTTCAGCTTGGGCGCCTGCATCCAGCAATTGCTTCAGCACTGCATCAGCATCAGCCTTGGACACGCCTTCCTTGACAGCCTTTGGAGCGCCATCAACCAGATCCTTGGCTTCCTTCAGACCCAGACCAGTGATGGTGCGCACCACCTTGATGGTGTTGACCTTGTTTTCACCAGCGGCCTTCAACATCACGGTGAATTCAGTCTGTTCAACGGCAGCTGCCGCTGTGGCAGCGCCGCCTGCGGCAGGTGCCGACATAGCTGCTGCGGAAACACCAAACTTGACTTCAATTGCCTTAACCAGTTCATTGAGCTCCATCACAGACATGCTGTCCAGTGCGGCCAAAAATGCATCTTTATCGAATGACATAATAATTCCCTAAAATTTAATTAATTAATCGGCTAAAGCAGGTTGCTTTTGTTCGGCGATCGCGCTTAGCACACGCGCCAAACCAGAGACTGGTGACTGTAGCAAACCGCAAATTTGCGCGAGCAACACTTCTCTGGACGGGATTGAGGCCAGCGCATTCACACCCGCCGCATCCAATAACCTGCCGTTGAAAGATCCAGCCTTTACCACCAACTTGTCATTGGTTTTGGCAAATTCCTGAACCACCTTGGCTGCTGCCACAGCGTCTGCACTGATGCTGTAAACCAAAGGGCCGACCATCTGGTCAGCCAGAGATTCAAACGAAGTACCCTGCACCGCCCGGCGTGCCAGCGTGTTCTTCAACACGTGGAAATACACACCCGTTTTACGCGCATTTGCACGTAAAATAGTGATGTCGCCGACTTTGATGCCACGATACTCTGCCAAAACGATCGTCTGAGCCTTTGCAACCTGTGCACTGACTTCTGCGACTACTGCCTGTTTTTCTTGCAGATTGAGACTCAAGTCTTCCTCCATTATTCCGGAATGCGAGTAGCGCATTCCATCGGTTAAAACCGCGACCATGAGCCAAGCATTCGACTCGCGGGCACACCATCTACGGGGGGGTCAGAGGACAGAGGACAGAGGACAGAAAAACCTCTATTCCTTACCACTATCTGATGAACATTATGCCTTGCGGCACCACCGGTCTTTGATGCTGACAATGCCAGCAGTCCAAAGAACTTGGGCGGCAAGAATTTAATCCCGCCGCCAATTTTTTATCAGGCAACCAGGCTGCTCTGATCGACCCTGATTCCAACGCCCATGGTGCAGGAGACAGAGATCTTTTTAAGATAAACACCCTTGGAGGTGACCGGCTTGGCCTTGTTCAAGGCTTCGATCAACGCCAGCAGATTAACTTTCAAGGCTTCAGGCGCAAAAGAAGCGCGTCCAATGGTGCATTGAATAATGCCATTCTTGTCGGTACGATATTGCACCTGACCCGCCTTGGCATTTTTTACCGCACCCGCCACATCAGCGGACACCGTGCCCACCTTCGGATTAGGCATCAAACCACGCGGACCCAGAATCTGACCCAACTGCCCGACCAGACGCATCGCATCCGGACTGGCAATCAGCACATCAAAATTCAGGTTACCTGCCTTGATCGATTCAGCCAGATCTTCAAAGCCGACGATATCGGCGCCTGCGGCCAATGCATCGGCAGCCTTGGCACCTTGAGCGAATACGGCAACCCGCACGGTCTTGCCGGTACCCTTGGGCAATACCACTGAACCACGGACAATTTGATCCGATTTGCGCGCATCTACGCCGAGGTTTACCGCGACATCAATGGATTCATCAAATTTGGCGACAGCAGTTTCCTTGGCCAGAACCAGCGCATCATTCAATGGATACAACTTGGTACGATCAATCTTGGCAGCCAGTGCTTTATAGCGTTTGGACATGTTATACGCCCTCCACGATGATACCCATGCTGCGCGCGCTTCCCGCGATGGTACGCACAGCGGCGTCCATGTCGGCAGCCGTCAGATCGGGCATTTTGGTTGTTGCGATTTCTTCCGCCTGTTTACGGGTCAGCCTGCCCACCTTGTCGGTGTGCGGTGTCTTGCTGCCCTTTTGAATACCAGCTGCCTTCTTGATCAGAATGGTTGCCGGCGGCGTCTTCATGATGAAAGTGAAGCTCTTGTCCGCGAAAGCGGTAATCACCACCGGAATCGGCAGACCGGGTTCCATCCCTTGCGTCGCTGCATTGAATGCCTTGCAGAATTGCATGATATTCAAACCGCGCTGACCCAAAGCAGGACCGATCGGTGGACTTGGATTTGCCTTGCCGGCAGGCACTTGCAACTTTATATAACCGACAATTTTCTTTGCCATAATGTACTCCTTGTATACGGGTATTAACGAAACGCTTCGTTTCTCCCCTGTTTGAGAAATACCGAATGGGAAACTGCGTCTGCATTAGCTGCAGGCTGCGTTCCCCATGCGCATTTCCCCCTCTTCAGCCCTTTTCTACCTGACCGAAATCCAGTTCCACGGGTGTCGAGCGACCAAAAATAGTCACTGCCACGCGTATTTTGTTCTTGTCATAATTCACATCTTCAACGATGCCATTAAAGTCTGTGAAAGGACCTTCCTTGACACGCACCGCTTCACCCACCTCAAACAACACCTTGGGTCTGGGCTTTTCAACGCCGGCCTGCATCTGCTGCATGATCAACTTGACTTCTTTTTCGCTGATCGGCGTCGGCTTCATCGCAGAGCCGCCCAGGAAACCAGTGACTTTAGGGGTGTTTTTGACCAGATGCCAGCTCTCATCGGTCATTTCCATTTCAACCAGCACATAGCCGGGAAAAAATTTACGTTCGGAAATGCTCTTCTGACCGGCTTTAAGCTCCACGACCTCTTCAACTGGAACTAGTATCTGCCCAAACTGTTCCTGCATCGCCTCACGTTGAATACGCTCTTTCAATGCCTTCATCACGTTTTTCTCAAACTGAGAGTACGTATGTACCACATACCAATTCATGGCCATTAGTCGACCCGTCCCATCAGCTTGTTTACTAATACCATCAGACTCGCATCTACCGCCCACAGGAACAGCGCCATGATGATACTGAAAAGAATCACTATTCCGGTCGTTTGCAAAGTTTCCTTGCGTGTAGGCCACACCACACGCTTAGCCTCGGCAATTGAATCCTTGGAAAAAGAAAAAAACCGTTTACCCAGTTCAGTCGTCCAGACCACTGCCGCAGCTGCTAGCAATCCTGCCAGCACCGATGCCAGTTTCAATACTGAGGCACTGTCGCGCAAGTAATAGTAGCCAACAATCCCTGCCACAACCAGCAGAAAGGCAACCAACAGCTTGATTTTATCCGCCATGCGCTATTATTCCATTTAACTATACAATCTTTTGGCAGGCCAGGAGGGTCTCGAACCCCCAACCCTCGGTTTTGGAGACCGATACTCTACCAATTGAGCTACTGGCCTATTCAGAGAGCAGAGGATAGAGCACAAAAGATTCCCATCTATTGCTCCATCCCCTACCAGGATTACTACTCTATAATCTTTGCAACCACGCCTGCGCCTACCGTCCTGCCGCCTTCGCGAATCGCGAAGCGCAGCCCCTCTTCCATCGCAATCGGATTGATCAGATTGACAGTAATGCTGACGTTATCGCCTGGCATCACCATTTCTGTGCCTGTCGGCAATTCAACCGCACCGGTTACATCGGTGGTACGGAAATAAAACTGTGGGCGATACCCCTGGAAAAATGGCGTATGACGACCACCCTCATCCTTGCCCAGCACATAAATCTCAGCGGTAAACTTGGTATGTGGCTTGATTGAACCAGGCTTGCACAGCACCTGACCACGCTCCACGTCCTCGCGCTTGGTGCCGCGCAGCAACACGCCCACGTTATCCCCGGCCTGACCCTGATCGAGCAACTTGCGGAACATTTCCACGCCGGTACAGGTCGTCTTTTGCGTAGGCTTGATACCCACGATTTCAAGTTCTTCACCCACCTTGACGATGCCACGCTCAATTCGACCCGTGACCACGGTACCACGACCCGAAATCGAAAACACATCTTCAACCGGCATCAGGAAAGTGCCATCCAGTGCACGCTTTGGCTCCGGAATATAACTGTCGAGCGCATCTGCCAAACGGAAAATTGATGGCTCACCTAAATCACCTTGGTCACCCTGCAGCGCTTTCAGCGCAGAACCCTTGATGATAGGAATGTCATCACCAGGGAAGTCATATTTGCTAAGCAATTCGCGCAATTCCATCTCAACCAGCTCAAGCAACTCTTCATCATCCACCATGTCACACTTGTTCATGTAGACAACGATGAAAGGTACGCCCACCTGACGTGCCAACAAGATGTGCTCACGCGTCTGAGGCATCGGACCATCGGCAGCAGAACATACTAGTATAGCGCCATCCATTTGCGCCGCACCCGTGATCATGTTCTTGATGTAATCCGCGTGACCCGGACAATCCACGTGCGCATAATGACGAGCCGAAGTTTCATATTCAACGTGAGCCGTATTGATGGTGATGCCGCGCGCCTTTTCTTCAGGTGCTGCGTCAATCTGATCATACGCTTTCGCTTCGCCGCCAAACTTCTTGGACAACACGGTCGTTATCGCAGCAGTCAAAGTGGTTTTTCCATGATCCACGTGACCAATTGTGCCAACGTTTACATGTGGCTTGGTACGTTCAAATTTGCTTTTTGCCATGATGGCTCCTTAGTCAAACGTTAACAATCAAACTGGTGCCCATTGAGAGAATCGGACTCTCGACCTCCCCCTTACCAAGGGGGTGCTCTGCCACTGAGCCAAATGGGCAAAAAAATTGGAGCGGGTGAAGGGAATCGAACCCTCGTCGTAAGTTTGGAAAACTTCTGCTCTACCATTGAGCTACACCCGCAAGTTCTCCGTTGCTACAACTCCTCAACTACATGCAACCGTTGAAAACCAAAAAATCTTGGTGGAGGGGGAAGGATTCGAACCTTCGAAGGCAGAGCCGTCAGATTTACAGTCTGATCCCTTTAACCGCTCGGGAACCCCTCCAAACAGAGCTGCGCATTATGTCAAGGGTCATTTGCTCTGTCAAGAACTTTATCGAATATCCTCTACATCTCGCTACTTTTTCAGGAAACCCTCAAATCTTGGGCGGCATATAACCATGTGGCATTTGCGTGCCTTCACCAAAGAAATAATTTTCCATTTGCGCGGCGAGAAATTTGCGTGCCTGGATATCAGAAAGATTTAGTCGATTTTCGTTAACCAGCATGGTTTGAAACTTGATCCAGCCGCTCCATGCCTCCTTGGAGACATTTTCAAAAATCCGTTGCCCCAATGGACCTGGATAAGGCAGGCGATCCAGACCTTCTGCTTCACGCCCTAATTTAACGCATTGCACCATTTTTGCCATGTTATATTTCTCCTTGTTGAATTATATCCATTATATTCGGAAAATCCTTATGCTTCCTGTAACAAAATCTTAGCCAAATTTCAGCATAGCCTGATATATAGCCAAATCGTAGCATGTCAATATACCCGCAGCATGACTCTCCTCCTGAGCGTGTGTCTTAACCCTGTTAAGACATTTAACCAGCCTACCCCTTGGCTGGTTTTTTTTGCCTGTTATACCGGGAGTGAATTTAGCTGTAGAGTGCTTGGCAGAACAGACACATTGCACCCGACCTTCCCCTCATTGACATCGCCATTTCAAATATCCTCAAAGACGCTCGTCATGCTCAGCGTCAAGCCTACCGATTCAAACACACAATTCTCCGCTTCCGTATAATCACGCATCAGCCATTGCCCGCCAGGCTGCCGGCGAAAACTCTCAACGCCTTTACGATCAATATCGACCAGCACATATTCCTCAAGGGCATCTATTTTTCGATAGGCAGCAAATTTAGCACCTCGATCATAAGCGGCGGTCGAGTCAGAAAGAATTTCGATAATCAGTTTAGGATGCTCGATGGTGAGTTCGGCAACGCGATCGGCCTCATGGCAAGTCACCATGACATCGGGGTAATAGTACGCTCCCATCGACGGCACGCTCAACTTCATGTCTGATATAAAAGGCTGA
>CAIRBC010000207.1 GCA_903876685.1 uncultured Nitrosomonadales bacterium
CTTTATCCTGTCGAAACTCCTCTGGAAGGATCGCTAATATTTCATTGATAATGGCGAGCCTTGAATCGCTATACTGAAACTGCGTTTCACCAATATAGTCATGAATCCAGAGCACCCCATTTCGGCGTAGAGATCTACAAATCTCTTGGGCGAGATGTTCGAGTTGCACTACATGGTGAAGGCAATTTTGCGTTACAACCAAATCGTAAGCGGCTTCCTTGAGTAGAATCTTGTTAAGGTCTGCTTGCTCGTACGAAATGGCCATATTTTCAGCTTTTGCCAAATTACTAGCTTCTTTCAAAGCCTCTTGGGAAATGTCAATTCCGTGGAACGTTTGGCAGATGCCATTTTTCATCATCATACGCTCTGCTCTACCACTGCCACACGCGAGAGATAGTCCATCAACCAAATCCAGAGCATATCTCTTAAGTACCTCGTGGACGGAAGGTTTTCTCCTATTCAATCGTAACTCAGCCGCCGCTTTCTGATCTTCCTTTAGGGCGGCGTTGCGGCGTTGATCAGAGAATACTCGTCCCCAGACTTCGGCTTCCTTCCTGGACATCTGCTCATAATGCTCGTCATTCTCCAAGAGAGAACTGATGATTTCGCTTACTTTTTTCGTGGTCATTTATTCTATTGTCCCAAAATTCCGAGCACGCCAGACTCTTGATTGAACCCGCCAGAAAGAAGTGGATTTTAAGTGCATAACCCCAAGAATTGATGATCCACACACTTCAGTCAAGCTATTTGTTGTTTGCTGAACCCTAGTTAATGCCATAATTCTCCATCTACAATGCACATTGTAACAATTATTTCGCAGTTCAATAGAGAAAGTTTGGCTATCGTCAAAGCAAACACGCAGAATTACCATGGGTAGGGGAAGTTGCTCGTCACCAGGAGATACGCTGATCGAATTCGGATGCAGGCTGCGCTGCCAAATCATATTGAGTTTCTTTGTCCGCCACTTCGGCAGTCATTGCAGCCTTCCAAAGTGCTGGCCACGCGCAGGTGAGATGGTCGGTGGTAGGGTTGGCTCACCGATATGCCCCATCCCTAAGTTGCAATCAAAATTCACCGGCAAATCGAATGACTGAAACTGGCAGCTACCCGAAATTTGCAAGGTAAAACGGTCATCCTGAATGCTGCATTGACCTAGGGCAGTGGTTAAAATCAGTAACCATAATAGAGCCAATGTCGTCTATAAAAAGACATGATCGACCTGCCTGGCTGTATCTTTGCTGCAGACCTGTATAATACAATCTCTGTCAGCAGAATACCTTTGGTTCTGCAGGTACGTGTGTTGCGATGAATTGAAATCTGGACTTTAGCCTGTGATCGTATTGATGTGTATTCCTCTATTTAACCTGAAAATCTGCGTTTCGCATGCTGGCGACTGAGTCATGCTGAACACTATTCTGGACGCCTTTGCGCTGCTGGCGCATCTGGATTCGGGGGTGCTGGCGATTGTCCTGCTTTCGCTTAAAGTGAGTCTTTCTGCCGTGTTGCTGGGTGCGCTGCTGGGTCTGCCGTTGGGTGCCTGGGTGGCGGTTGCCGACTTTCGTGGCAAGGCAGTGTTCACGGTGCTGTTGAGCGGCATGATGGGAATGCCGACGGTGGTGTTGGGGGTTATCGTCTATCTGCTATTGTCCCGCTCAGGGCCGCTGGGTGAGCTGGGTCTGCTGTTTACGCCTTCCGCGATGATCCTTGCGCAGACCTTGCTGGTCGCTCCGCTGATTGCAGCACTCACCAAACAGGTGGTCGAGGATGTCTGGCGGGATTACGCGACTGAATTGCGTGCGTTTCGTTATACCCCTTGGCAAAGTATGCTGACCCTGCTATACGATTGCCGTTACAGTCTGATCGTCGCGGTGCTGGCGGGTCTGGGGCGTGCAATATCCGAAGTGGGTGCGGTGATGATTATCGGCGGCAATATCAATGGATTTACTCGCGTGATGTCCACCGCGATCGCACTCGAAACCGCAAAGGGGGATCTGCCCTTGTCTATTGCGCTGGGGTTGGTATTGATTTCGATGGTATTGGGACTGAACGCGCTGGCCTACGGCTTGCGGCAATGGGCAATGTACAAATTCGGCTGAGCATGTTCCCTATAAATTTAAATCAGTTACGCTTCACCCCCAACGGTCGCGCCGTGCTCACCGGTGTTGATCTGGAGTTGGGTGGCGAAGGTATTTCGGTGATTCTGGGGCCGAATGGTTCAGGCAAGAGTGTGCTGATCCGGATGCTGGCGGGGCTGGAAATGCCCGATGCCGGCAGTATCCACTGGCAGGGGAGCAACGCACCGGAGGGGCAGATTGCGATTGTTTTTCAGCATCCGATGTTGTTGCGGTCAACGGTGACTGCCAATGTCGCGTTGGGTCTCAGGCCGCTGGGACTGTCACGCTGCGAGACGGTCAAACGGGTTAATGAGGTGTTGGGCAGGGTGGGTCTCACGCATCGCGCCAAAGACAGCGCAAGATTTTTGTCGGGCGGCGAGCGCCAGCGTCTGGCCCTGGCGCGTGCCTGGGCGGTGCGTCCGCGTCTGTTGTTGCTGGACGAACCCACCGCCGCTCTCGACCCGACCGCCACCGAGGCAGTTGAACAAATCGTCAGGGAAATTCGCACGGATGGTGCAAAAATTGTCATGAGCACGCATAATCTGGGGCAGGCATTGCGTATTTCTGATGATATTATTTTTATCGAAGCGGGACGGGTGCGAGAACATACGCCTTCGGCTCGCTTTTTTTCAAGGCCTCACTCCAATGAGGCCAGACTTTTCATGCAAGGAGAATTACCGTGGCGAATTTCTTTCGGAGACTGATTTTAATCGTTTGCAGTATGTTGCTGATGGCGGGAGCGCAGGCTGAAGATAGTTTTGTACTGGCTTCCACCACGTCTACCGAACAGTCCGGGTTGTTTAGTTATCTGCTGCCTTTGTTTACTGCCAAGACCGGCATTCAGGTCAAGGTGGTGGCGCTGGGAACCGGGCAGGCGCTGGATACCGGCAGGCGTGGCGATGCAGATGTGTTGCTGGTACATGACCGTGTTGCAGAAGACAAATTCATTGCCGACGGTTGGGGGGTAGAGCGCCGCAACGTGATGTACAATGATTTTGTGGTGGTGGGGCCGAAGGCCGATCCGGCAAAAATCAAGTCCGCCAAAGATGCGGTCGAAGTCTTCAAGAAGTTGAGCACTGCCTTGTTCGTGTCGCGGGGTGACAAAAGCGGCACCCATGCGGCGGAATTGCGTTTCTGGAAAGAGGCGGCTATCGATCCCAAGCTGAATACGTCTTACAAGGAAGCGGGTTCAGGGATGGGCCCCACGCTTAACATGGCGGCTGCGATGGGTGCCTATACCTTGACAGACCGTGGCACCTGGCTGGCTTTCAAGAATCGTCAGGATCTGGAAATTTTGTATGCGGGAGACCGTCGTTTGTTTAATGCCTATGGCGTGATGCTGGTGAATCCGGCGAAGTATCCGCATATCAAGAAGGAGTTGGGCATGCGTTTCATCGACTGGCTCACCGCGGCGGAAGGTCAGGCGGCTATTGCCGGCTACAAGATAAACGGCGAGCAGCTATTCTTCCCGGACGCGCATTGAATTTATCATTCAGGAAAATATCATGAGTAAAACCTCACTGACGGTGGCGCAGGCGCGAGAGATCATGCTGGAAGCGGTTATGCCGGTTGAAGGCTGGGAAAGCGTGCCGATACGCTCGTCATTGGGCAGAGTGCTGTTTCGGGAGGTGATTGCGCCGTTCAATGTGCCGGCGCATGATAACTCGGCCATGGACGGTTATGCGGTGCGCGCGGCCGATCTTGCGTCACAGGAAACTTGCCTGAGTGTGGTCGGCACCGCTTTTGCCGGAGGCGCCTTTTCCGGGGTGGTGGGTGCGGGTCAGGCAGTGCGGGTGATGACCGGTGCGGTGCTGCCGCGCGGTGCCGATTCCATCGTGGTGCAGGAGGAGGCCAGAGTTGAAAAAGAGGGGGTGTTTTTGCCTGCCGTGAAAAATGTCGGTCAGAATGTGCGCCGAGCAGGTGAGGATTTGACCTCCGGCAAGGCGGCACTTCAGGCGGGGCAGCGGGTAGGGCCGGCAGAATTAGGGTTGATGGCCTCGTTGGGTTATGCTGAGGTAATGGTGCGCCGCAGACCTCGTATCGCCATTTTCTCTACCGGTGATGAACTCGGTACGATCGGTCGCCCGTTGGCACCGGGAGAGGTATACGACAGTAACCGTTATACCTTGTTCGGCGCACTCACTCTGCTCGGCGTGGATATTCTGGATATGGGGGTGGTGCGGGATGATCCTGTCGTCATGGAACAGGCTTTTGCCGAGGCGGCAGCGCAGGCGGATGCGATATTGACCAGTGGCGGGGTCTCGGTGGGCGAGGCGGATTTCGTCAAGGACATCATGGGTCGTCTGGGCGAGGTACGCTTCTGGAAAATCGACATTAAACCCGGTCGCCCGATGGCCTTCGGTCGATTGGGCAAGTCGTGGCTGTTCGGTTTACCGGGGAATCCGGTAGCGGTGATGGTGAATTATTATCAGCTCGTGCATGACGTGTTGCAAAAACTTCAGGGTGTCTCTCCGTTGCCGCCGCGTCCCACTTTTAGCGTGCCTTGCAGTGAAGCGATACGCAAGTTACCCGGCAGGCGCGAATTTCCGCGCGGATTGTTATATAACGAAGATGGTCAGTGGAAAGTAAGGCTTTCCGGTAATCAGGGTTCGGGCGTGTTACGTTCGATGGTGGAGGCCAACTGCTTCCTGATCCTTCCCGAAGAAAGCGGTAATGTGCTTGCTGGTGATCGGGTAGAAGTGCAACCTTTTAAGGAGTTATTCTGATGGAAGACCGGCAACTGATCCGTTACAGTCGGCACATCATGTTGCCGCAAATAGACCTGGATGGACAGGAAAGATTGCTGGCAGGACATGTGTTGTTGATCGGCGCTGGTGGACTGGGTTCTCCCGCCAGTCTTTATCTCGCTTCTGCCGGGGTCGGTCGTTTGACGATCTGTGACGGGGATGTGGTCGATCTGACTAATTTGCAGCGTCAGATCGTACATCGCGAAGCGACCGTCGGGGTGAACAAGGCAGAGTCGGCGCGCCGGGCGCTGGCGGAAATAAACCCGGACTGCCAGGTGATGACCATCGAGCAACGGGTGACTGAGGCTGAGTTATTGACGCTGGTAGGCAGTGCCGATGTGGTGGTGGATGCCTCGGATAATTTTGCCACGCGCTATGCGGTCAATCGTGTCTGTGTACAGTTGCGCAAGCCGTTGGTGAGCGGAGCGGCGATTCGCTTTTCCGGACAACTGGCGGTGTTTGACCTGCGACAGGAAACAGCGCCTTGTTATCATTGCCTGTTTCCCGATACCGATGCTGTTGAAACCGAACGCTGTGCGACCATGGGTGTCTTTGCCCCGCTCACCGGGATGATCGGCAGCCTGCAGGCGGGTGAAGCAATCCGCTTGCTGGCAGGTTCACCCAGTCCGCTCGCCGGATGGCTGGTGCTGTTTGACGCAGGCGACATGGACTGGCAGAAACTGAAGTTGCACCGTGATCCCGCTTGTGCAGTCTGCTCGGGACGTTGAAGTTTTATAACTGGATTATTCCCCATGAATCTTACCGTAGGGTGCGCCTGTGCACCATTGTGTGCTAAAACCTGAGCCATTTTAACTATGCTAGCCTACCTGCTGCGCCGTCTGCTGTATGCCTTGCCGATATTGCTCGGGGTGAACCTGCTTACGTTCGCGTTGTTTTTTGTGGTCAATACCCCGGATGATATGGCGCGCATGCAACTGGGGATGAAGCGTGTCACGCCCGAGGCCATCGAAAAATGGAAGCAGCAGCATGGCTATGACAAACCGTTATTAGTTAACAGTCAGGCATCCGGTGCCGCCAAAGTAACCAATACCATTTTCTGGCAAAAATCCGCCAGCATGTTTGTCCTGGATTTCGGCTATTCGGATGACGGGCGCAGCATCGGTCGCGAGATTCAGACACGGATGCTGCCCAGTCTGGCGATTGCGCTGCCGACCTTTCTGCTCGGACTGATCGTCTATGTCAGCGCTGCGCTGGTGATGACGCTGTTTCGCGCCACGGCGCTGGATATGGCAGGGGTTGCGCTGTGTGTGCTGCTGATGTCGGTCTCCGGTCTGTTTTATATCATCGGCGGGCAGTTTCTGGTGAGCAAACTCTGGCATCTGGTGCCCATTTCCGGCTATGAAGGCGGTAGTTTCAGGTTTATCGTATTACCGATACTGATCGGCGTGGCAGGCGGTGCCGGTTCCAGCAGTCGCTGGTATCGCACGATTTTTCTCGAAGAATGCGGCAAGGATTATGTGCGTACCGCCCGCGCCAAGGGGCTTTCCGAGTTGCAGGTATTGTTTTCGCATGTGCTGAAGAATGCAATGATCCCGATCCTCACCGGGGTGGTAGTGGTGATTCCGCTGTTGTTCATGGGCAGTCTGCTGACCGAGTCGTTCTTTGGCATTCCCGGTCTGGGCAGTTACACCATCGATGCCATCAATGCTCAGGATTTTTCGGTGGTGCGGGCGATGGTCTTTCTGGGTTCGGCGTTGTATATCGCCGGGTTAATCCTGACCGATATTTCCTACACGCTGGTCGATCCCCGGGTGCGCTTGTCATGAGTTTCATGCCGGTCGTGCTGTGGAGCGATGCGCTGGTGTTTTTGCTGCTGGTGTCGGGTATTGTGGCAGGCTGGACTGTGCGCCGCCGTGAGCATTTACGCTTGCCCTGGCGGCGGGTTGCAAAAAACCCCACCGCAATGGTGTCGCTACTCTGTTTGTCTTTGTTCGTGCTGGTTGGCTTGCTGGACAGTTTTCATTATCGTGCGGGTCTCCCCGAGCGCGGCTTGTATTCCCCCGAAGTATTGAGCGTGTTCGACAAGCTGTGCGAGCCGTTGCGTACTCAGACCGAAAAGACCTATTCCGCGCCTTTTGCGCTGAATTTGTATGCGAAGGAAAGTATTAGCGACAGTGTGCGCGACTATCCCAGATTGCGCTATGGCGGCGCGCATCTGACCGAACTGGCTCAGCGTGACCACGATATATTCAAACGCTGCTTGCTGGGTGCGCTGGGCGGTGCGCTATTGGTGGTGGCAGTCACTTTCTTTGCGCGCAGGCGTGAAACGGCTCAGTCGCAAAGTCTTAAAATTCGTCTGTTGCCTACGGAGGCGACACTGACTTTCCGGGCGTTATTTTTTTCAGGCTTGCTGCTGGCCGCGCTGCTCGGCGCAGTGGCCAATCTTGCCTGTGTCTATCATGTGTTGGGCACAGACAAGGTCGGTCAGGACGTACTTTATCTGTCGCTGAAAAGCATCCGCACCGGCCTGATTATCGGCACGGTGACCACGCTGGTGACCTTGCCGCTGGCGTTGTTGCTGGGTATTGCGGCCGGCTACTTCAGAGGCTGGATAGATGATGTGATCCAGTATCTGTATACCGTGCTCAGTTCGATTCCCAGTGTGCTGCTGATTGCGGCAGCGGTGCTGATGATGCAGGTGACTATGGACACGCATCCGCAATGGTTCGATACCGCCGCGTCGCGCGCCGATCTCAGGTTGGTATTCTTGTGTCTGATTCTGGGTGTGACCAGTTGGACTGGCTTGTGCCGCTTGCTCAGAGGCGAGACCCTGAAACTGCGTGAGATGGAATATATACAGGCGGCTCAGTCGTTTGGCGTATCCCCGTTGCGCATTCTGATGAGGCATATCGTACCGAATGTGATGCATCTGATCCTGATCGCACTGGTGATGGATTTCTCCGGCCTGGTGCTGGCAGAAGCGGTGCTGTCCTATGTGGGGGTGGGTGTTGATCCCTCGATGATCAGTTTCGGTACCATGATTA
>CAIRBC010000208.1 GCA_903876685.1 uncultured Nitrosomonadales bacterium
ATTCTATGGCACTACAGCGACACTTTTAAAGTACGTCAAAATATATAATCGTTAATATTCATATGGTTGAAAATTTCACCTGATTAAATTGGATTTGAAATAAACAGTATTACTGTTTTTGGTGTTAAAGTCCGGTTAACCAAACCCGCCACCCCGCACACCTTTCGCCATTCGTTTGCCACGCATTTGCTACAATCCGGCTACGATATTCGCACCGTACAGGAGTTGCTCGGTCATTCCGATGTATCTACCACGATGATATATACTCATGTGTTGAATCGAGGCGGAAAGGGCGTTATCAGTCCGCTGGACAGATAGATAACGCCTTGCGAGAGTTCGGGACTTACAACTTTACTTGACGTTGAGCAACTCTACATCAAACACCAGCGTTGCGTTCGGCGGAATCACCCCACCCGCACCCCGCGAACCATAACCCAGTTGTGGCGGGATAACCAGCGTGCGCTTGCCGCCCACTTTCATGCCTTCAACGCCCTGATCCCAACCCTTGATGACATTGCCGGCACCCAAGGGGAAATTGAAAGGTTGTCCGCGATCGACCGAGCTGTCGAATTTTTTACCGTGATGTTCAGCCGCTGCCGCATCATACAGCCAGCCTGTGTAATGAACCGACACCAGATGTCCGGCGGTGGCTACCGTGCCGCTCCCAACTTTGCTGTCGGTTTTAAGTAGTTCGGTGATGGCTTGTTCGGCACAGGCAGCCGTCGAAAAAATGCCGGCCAGCAGCAGGGTAAAAAGGGTGCGTTTGATCATGCGCTTAATCTCCAGTATTGATTGATACGGACTATTTTACAGCCAGCAGTTCGACGTCGAATACCAGCGTCGCATTCGGCGGAATTACGCCCCCCGCACCGCGTGCACCATAGCCCAGTTGTGAGGGGATAATCAGCGTGCGTTGTCCGCCCACTAGCATCCCTTCAACGCCCTGATCCCACCCCTTGATCACATGGCCTGCTCCCAAGGGAAAATCGAAAGGTGAATTCCGGTCGCGCGAACTATCGAATTTCTTGCCTTTTTTTTCAGGCGCAGCCTCGTCATACAGCCAGCCGGTGTAATGCACATGCACTGTTTTGCCGCTGCTTGCCAGATCACCTTCGCCCAGTTTGTTGTCGATTTTAATCAGTTCAGTCATTATATTTCCTGTTTAAGTGTGTAAAGTAAATTGAATTTGTGAAACATCTTACGGCGCAATGCGCTACGCTTATTGACGCCCTACGCTTTGTGTTTGAGAAAATAAACCTTAGTAGTTTAACACCGGAGCGAGCCATTTTTCAGCTTCTGCCAGACTCCAGCCTTTGCGAGTCGCATAATCGGCGACCTGATCCTGATCTATCTTGCCGGTGGCAAAGTATTTTGCCTGTGGATGCGACAGATAGAAGCCGCTGACTGCTGCGGTGGGGAGCATCGCATAACTGTCGGTGAGGGTGATGCCAGCGCGTCCGGGTGCGTCGAGCAATTCAAACAATGCGGCTTTTTCACTATGTTCAGGACAGGCCGGATAACCGGGGGCTGGGCGTATGCCGCGATAGTTTTCATTGATCAGAGCGGCGTTATCCAGCACTTCATCGGCGGCATAAGCCCAGAACTCGCGACGTACCCGGGCATGCAGCAATTCAGCAAACGCTTCGGCCAGACGGTCAGCCAGCGCCTTCAACAGGATGGCACTATAATCGTCATTTTGCTGTTCATAGGCGGCCACTCGCGCCTCAATACCGATACCTGCGGTGACAGCGAAGGCACCGATATAATCAGCTACACCACTTGGCCCCACATAATCCGCCAGACACAGGTTGGGTATATCCTGTGGCTTTTTAGTCTGCTGACGCAAATTATGCCAGGTCATCGCAAGCTGACTGCGCGCTTCATCGCTATAAATGCGGATGTCATCGCCGTGGCTATTGGCTGGAAACAGGCCGTATACCGCGTTTGCGCCGAGCCACTTTTCCGCGATGATGCGCTTCAGCATCTGCTGTGCGTCGGCATACAGGTTGCGCGCAGTCTCTCCGACCGTTTCATCCTGCAAGATTTTCGGATAACGTCCGACCAATTCCCAGGCATGGAAAAAGGGCGTCCAGTCGATATACTCACTGATTTCCTGCAAGGAATAGTCGCGCAGCGTCCGCACACCGATAAAGCCGGGTTTGGGCGGGGTGTAATTCGCCCAATCGGTCAGCAGTCCTCGTTTTTGCGCCTCAACCAGCGAAACATGCACGCCGGTATTGCGCCCCTCATGTTGCAATCGTGCCGCCGCATAGTCTGTTTTGATACCTGCGATATAGTCGTCTTTGAGCGTGTCCGACAGTAAATTGCTGCATACGCCCACGGCGCGTGACGCATCGGTCACATACACAGTCACGCCATCCGGATAATGGGGTTCTATTTTCACGGCGGTATGGACGCGCGAAGTGGTAGCTCCGCCGATCAGCAGGGGAATGGTGAAACCCTGCCGCTGCATCTCCTTAGCCACATGGCTCATCTCTTCCAGCGAAGGGGTGATCAGACCGGACAGGCCGATAATGTCGGCGTTATGCTCGCGAGCCGTATCCAGAATCTGCTGACAGGGCACCATCACGCCCATGTTGACTACCTCGAAATTGTTACATTGCAGCACCACCGTGACGATATTCTTGCCGATGTCATGCACATCACCCTTGACCGTCGCCATGACGATCTTTCCCTTGGCGCTGGTATTGCCGGTACGCAGTTTTTCCGCTTCAATATACGGCACCAGATGCGCCACCGCCTGTTTCATCACGCGCGCCGACTTGACCACTTGCGGTAAAAACATCTTGCCTGCGCCAAACAGGTCGCCAACCACATTCATGCCGGCCATCAACGGACCTTCGATCACCTCAACCGGAAATTTTGCTTCGAGTCGAGCCGCCTCAGTATCTTCGATAATATAGGTGGTAATCCCTCTGACCAACGCATGGGTCAGGCGCTGTTGTAGCGTACCACTGCGCCATTGCAGATCTTCGACTTGCGCCTTGGCGCCGCCCTTGACTTTTTCTGCCAGTGCGACCAGTTTTTCGCCTGCCTCGGGACTGCGGTTCAGCACCACGTCTTCTACTGCCTCACGTAATTCTTTGGGGATTTCGTCATACACGCCGAGTTGCCCGGCATTGACGATACCCATGCTCAGACCCGCCTTGATCGCGTGATACAAAAATACCGTATGAATCGACTCGCGCACCGCTTCATTGCCACGGAAACTGAAGGAAACATTGGAAACCCCGCCGCTGATCCGGGCATGAGGCAGATGTTGCCTGATCCAGTGGGTCGCCTGAATGAAATCGACCGCGTAATTATTATGTTCCTCGATGCCGGTGGCGATTGCAAAAATGTTCGGGTCAAAAATGATGTCTTCGGGCGGGAAGCCTACCTGATTCACCAGAAGGTCATAACTGCGTTTGCAAATGCCGATCTTGCGCTCGAAGGTGTCGGCCTGTCCCTGTTCGTCAAACGCCATCACCACCGCCGCCGCGCCGTATCTCCTGACTAGCGTGGCATATTTGATAAATGCGACCTCGCCTTCCTTGAGCGAAATGGAATTGACGATGGCCTTGCCCTGCACGCATTTCAACCCTGCCTCGATCACTTCCCATTTGGAGGAATCCAACATCAGCGGAACGCGGGAAATGTCAGGCTCCGAGGCGATCAGGTTGAGAAACTTTAGCAGCGCGGCCTTGGAATCGAGCATCGCCTCGTCCATGTTGATGTCGATCACCTGAGCACCATTTTCCACCTGGTTTTTCGCGACATCCAGCGCCTTGGCATAATCACCGGACAGGATCAGCCGCGCAAATAATTTGGAGCCGGTAACATTAGTGCGCTCGCCTACATTGACAAAGAGCGAGTCGTCGCCGACATTAAAGGGTTCCAGTCCGGATAGTCGCAACTGATTTGGTAGCACGGGAATGCGGCGCGGTGCAACGTCTTTAAGCGCAGCGGCAATCGCGGCGATATGGGCGGGCGAAGTGCCGCAACAGCCACCGGCTATATTAAGGAAACCACTCTCGGCGAATTCCCTGAGCAGTCCTGCGGTTTTTTCCGGTAATTCGTCATAGCCTGTTTCGGATAAGGGATTGGGCAATCCGGCATTGGGATGGGCGCTGACATAACAACTGGCGACGCGCGATAATTCTTCGATATAAGGGCGCATCATTTCCGCACCCAACGCACAATTCAGGCCGATGGACAGGGGTCTGGCATGCGACAAAGAATTCCAGAAGGCTTCGGTGGTTTGCCCGGACAGGGTGCGCCCGGAAGCATCGGTGATGGTGCCGGAAATCATGATCGGTACGCGCACCCGATGCTGCTCAAAGTACTGTTCGATGGCGAATAATGCCGCCTTGGCGTTGAGCGTATCAAATATCGTTTCGACCAGGAGTATATCCGCGCCGCCGTCCAGCAGCCCCTTGATCGCTTCGGTATAACTTTGCACCAGTTCGTCATAAGTGATATTACGCGCGCCCGGATCGTTTACGTCAGGCGAGATGGAGGCGGTGCGACCGGTCGGCCCCAGCACGCCGGCGACGAAGCGCGGCTTGGCAGTCGTCGAAAATTCATCGCACAAATCGCGCGCCAGTCTTGCGCCGGCGACATTCAAGTCATAGACCAGATGCTGCATCCCGTAATCCTGCATCGATACCGAATTGGAATTAAAGGTACAGGTTTCCAGTATGTCGGCTCCCGCAGCCAGGTACTCGCGGTGTATACCGGCGATGACCTGCGGTTGGGTCAGCAGCAACAGGTCATTATTGCCTTTCAGGTCGATAGGGTGCTCGGCAAAGCAGCGGCGTTTGCCGGTATAGTCACCGTGCAACCGGGTACCGCGATAATGCGCCTCGGTCAGTTTGTGGCGCTGGATCATGGTGCCCATCGCGCCGTCGAGGTAGACGATGCGTTGACGCAGGAGGGCCTCAAGGCGCTCGCCGGCCGGGTTTAATGGGAGTCTCTGGCGGGACATCGGCTTTACCCTGCGGGTTGCCGTCCACGGGTCAAGGCACGGGGCAGGCCTATTGTGTCATCCCGGGCATGTCCGGCTTCTTGCAGCGCAGGAGATCCTGGCTGCGGTAGAGGACGATGCGTTTGCCTTCGAATTTCTCGTCGTTCCAGAGCAGGGGGCGGAGTTCGAAGCTGAACAC
>CAIRBC010000209.1 GCA_903876685.1 uncultured Nitrosomonadales bacterium
GTGCTCAAGAAAATTCCTACCATCCGCTGGCGCATTAGCCGATAGTAAAATCAGCCTTTCCCGATGTGCTAATCAGACTTATCCAAGCATCATAAGCGTCACTTAAAACCCCTGTAAGGAAAAAATAAATCCGGGCATCGACTCACAGTAGTGCTGTTTGTTTTCAATACAAAGAGCGCAATTTTCTAATTACGTTGAAGGATCAGTCGATATGAATCAGGATAATCATGAAATTTATCACGCATTGGTACTCAACTTGCATCAACCTTCAGGCAACTTGCAGGAACTCCTAGAACATAAACCTTGGGAAACTCACGAAATTCTTTATGCGCTGGATCGGATGCCCAGAATGCTCTGGGGTTATGAGGATATAGCCAGAGTACATCTTTCTTTATCTGGAACGTTGCTGGAAACGCTTGCGGATCCTGAATTTCAACGCAGAATGTACGGAATTGTCGATTGTGGGGCTTTGTTATGGCATTTTCAGAATCGCGCTCTGTTTAATATCCTGGGTACCGGTTATTACCACCCGGTGCTGCCGTTGATTCCGGAACCCGACCGGGAAGAGCATCTCTCCCGCTGGTTGGGTCTGGGCAGTCATCTGTTCGGGCGCAGCACCTTTCAGGGTTTCTGGCCACCGGAGATGGGTTTTAGCATGGACTTGATACCCTTGTTGAAGCGCATGGGCTATCGTTATGTGCTGGTAGACAGCGACCATGTAGAGGCGATAACGCCGATGTCCTGGCAACAATTGCGTTATCGACCCCATATTGCGCGTTATGCTGATGAGGAGATCGTGGTGATTGTCCGTGATCGGGAATTGTCTGACGCGCAGGAGTCAGGTACCCAGTTGGACTGGTTTATGCGCGAAATCATGGCGCGCACCCGTGGCTGTGATTTTGCGCCGCTGGTCACGACCGCAACCGATGGTGACAATGGCGGCTGGTTCCGCAATCCTGAAGCCGGAGCGAACTTCTGGGGGATGTACCGTAGTCTGCTGGAGGAATACCGGGCGGATGCAACTGCGATCAAGCCGACTTTTATTGATGATTATCTGGATAAATACGGTTGCTACGGTGAGGTGAGGGTCGCTACCGGTGCCTGGAACACCGGTTGGCATCATGGTCACGATTTTCTGCAGTGGACTGGCTCCATGGCTCAGCGCGAGGCGTTCGACAGGGTCAGGGAAACCAGTCGTGCGGTGCACGAGGCCAGGTGGCGGGCTGGCGCTGCTGGAACATCCAATCCAGGACTCGAGCAGGCCATGTATCAATTATTGCGCGCCGAAACCAGTTGCAATTACTTTTGGGGCGAGGCGTGGGTGCCGCGTGCCCATCAGGACATGGACGCCAGTTGGGCAAGCCTGGCTCATGCGGGTCGCGAATTAAATTGCGTACCTTGAGCGAGGGGAAGTGACATGTATATTGCAATGATTGCTTCTGAATGCGCCCCTGTCGCGAAAGTAGGTGGCTTGGGGGATGTGGTGTCCGGTCTGAGTCGCGAGCTGGAAATTCGCGGACATACGGTAGAGATCTTGTTACCCAAATATGACTGCATGCGCTACGAGCAAATCTGGGGGTTGCAGAAAACCTATGAAAATTTGCTGGTGCCCTGGTTAAATAGCCAGATAAGTTGTACGGTCTGGTTCGGTTTTGTGCATGGACGTAAATGTTTTTTTATCGAACCGCACTCCAGCGATAATTTTTTCAACCGCAAGACTTATTACGGCTGTCGTGACGAGCATTTACGTTTCGCATTTTTTTCCAAGGCAGCGCTTGAGTTCCTGCTTAAAAGCGGCAAGCGGCCCGATGTGATACACACCCATGACTGGCAGACTGCGCTGGTACCCGCGATGCTTTATGAGTTGTATCAGACCGGTGGCATGGAAAACTGCCGGGTATGCCATACCTTTCACAACTTCAAGCACCAGGGTATCGCGGGCAAGGATTTACTGTTATCTACCGGCTTGGGCAAACCTGGCTACTATTATGACAAGGCGCGTATGGGTGATGACTATAACCAGACCGCGATCAATGTCTCCAAGGGAGCGGTGCTGTATGCGAATTTTCTATCGACGGTGTCGCCCCGGCATGCCTGGGAAGTATTCAATACCGAATGGGGCTATGGTCTGGGTAAAAGCCTGTACCACCATCGGCATAAATTTGGCGGTGTGCTGAATGGTCTGGATTATGAAATGTGGAATCCCGAGACCGATCCTTATATTGCAACCACTTATACGGCGGATAGTTTCAGTGATAAAAGCATGAACAGGCAGAGCTTGCGCGAGCGGCTTTGGCTCAGGCACGAGTCTAAACCGATCGTGGCTTATGTCGGACGACTGGATACGCAAAAGGGGGTGGCGTTGATACGGCATGCGCTGTTTCATGCGTTGCACAAGGGGGCGCAGTTTGCCTTGTTAGGTTCGAGTCCGGAAGAAGGCATCAACGCGGAATTCTTCAAACTCAAGCAGCAGCTTAATGATAATCCGGATTGCCATCTGGAGATTGGGTATAACGATGAGCTGGCGCATTTGATTTATGCGGGCGCAGATATGCTGATCGTGCCCAGCATTTTCGAGCCTTGTGGTCTGACCCAGATGATTGCGATGCGCTATGGCACTGTGCCGGTGGTGCGAGCGGTAGGTGGTCTGGCGGATACTGTGTTTGATTACAATTATTCGGATCGCCCCAGCGCCGAGCGTAATGGTTATGTATTTTATCAACCGGATGCAAAGGGTGTGGAGTCAGCGCTGGATCGTGCCATTGGGCTGTGGTTTGATTACCCCGGGCAATTTCGCGAACTGGCGTTGAACGGCATGGAATGTGATTATTCGTGGAATCGTCCAGGTGCCGATTATGTCAACATTTATAACCATATCCGTCATAAATAAACCTTTATAACAGGAGAAGCGAAAATGTCTCAATTGCCGGAATATATCGATGGACTCCCCAATATTTGCGGATCGGAACAGGAAATTGCCCGCGTCATCGCACAGAATCGCGATAAAACCGTATTTTTAGCCGAAAGCCGCATCGACTTTGCACATATTAAAAGCGCCTATGCAATTGCGTTGCATATGCACCAGCCACTGATCCCGGCTGGTAGCGATGATTTGCGCAATGCGGAAATCATCAGCAATCTTCAGTACATGATGGAACACCAGAACATGGGTGATAATTACAATGCTTCGGTATTTAGCTGGTGTTACCGGCGGATGGGAGAATTCATCCCGCAACTGGCCAATGAAGGCAAGGAACCGCGCGTGATGCTGGAGTATTCAGGCACCTTGCTGCACGGCTTGCGTAAAATGGGGCAGAACGAAACTCTGGACAGTCTGAAAAATATCACCTGTAATCCGGGTTATCGACGTTGCGTGGAGTGGTTGGGCGCACCCTGGGGGCATGCCGTTGCACCTTCCACTCCGGTACAGGATTACCGTTTGCATGTGCGCGCCTGGCAGCATCATTTTGCCGGGATATTTGGTTTTGAGGCGCTGGCACGTATCAGAGGATTTTCACCTTCCGAAATGGCGCTGCCGAATCATCCGGATGTAGCGTATGAATTTGTTAAAACCTTGAAGGATTGCGGTTACCACTGGGTTTTAGTACAAGAGCACAGTGTAGAACAGCCGCTGGATGGTCAGCACCCGCGCCAGCCACATCTGCCGCACCTGTTGACCTGCACCCATTCCAAAGGGCTCACCGCCAGCATCGTCGCGATTATCAAGACACAGGGTTCGGATACCAAACTGGTCGCGCAGATGCAACCCTGCTATGAGGCGCGTTCCTTGTCCCGCAAGACTCTGCATGGGCGCGAGTTGCCGTTATTGGTGACGCAAATTGCCGATGGCGAGAATGGCGGGGTGATGATGAACGAGTTTCCGCCGAAATTCATGGATACGATGCGTGAATCCAGTGGCTCGGATACGCCGGCATTAAATGCGACCGAATACCTGGAACACTTGTATAACGCCGGCTTCAAGGAGCAGGATTTTCCGGTGGTTCAGCCCAAATTCCAGAAGGCTATCTGGGAGCGTATGCAACCGGGTGACGGACCGGACAAGCTGGCTGCGGTGATCGCGGAAATTGGCCGAACCGATCATCGTTTTCATATGGAAGGCGGCAGTTGGACCAATGATTTGTCGTGGGTGAAGGGTTATGAAACGGTGCTCAAGCCAATGGATGAGGCCAGTGCGCATTTCTACGAAAAGCTGATAAAGCCCGGTATCCCGAGTTCAGACCCCGGCTATCGTAATGCGCTGTTTCATTTGCTGACCTCGCAGACCAGTTGTTTTCGCTACTGGGGCGAGGGGCAGTGGACCGATTATGGCAGGGAAATTTGCCGCCGTACCGAGCAAATATTAAGCCATGACTTTTAATTTGACAGGATGGGAAATGCCATGAACGCACCGTTACTGAAAAATGAACTGAAAAAAATCACCGAGGCGATCCACCATGATCCTTTTTCCATTCTTGGGCAACACCGGGATGGCAAGGACCTGGTGGTGCGGGTGTTTATTCCTAACGCCTCGGAAGTTCGCATCTCTGAAGGCAATCTGCCCATGCAGCGGATTCCCGAGAGCGACTTCTTTGAGTGGCATGGCAGTGCGCTGGGGATGCCTGAGCACTACAGCCTGATCTGGCGTGATAATGCCGGTTACGAACATATAAATCATGACCCTTACAGCTATTTGCCGCAACTAGCCGATTTTGATTTGCATTTGTTCGGCGAGGGACGACACCGCCATGCTTACCGTTTTCTGGGCGCACACCCGCACGAGGTGGATGGGGTGTCGGGAATACTGTTTGCGGTATGGGCGCCGAACGCCGCGCGGGTCAGCGTAGTCGGGGATTTTAACCGTTGGGATGGCCGTATGCACCCGATGCGTGTCAGAGGCGAGAGCGGGGTATGGGAGTTGTATATACCCGATCTGCATCCCGGGTGTTTCTACAAGTACGAAATTCGTTCACGGCAGAATGATCAGATACTGCTCAAGGCGGATCCTTACGGGCAGCGGCATGAGTTACGCCCGTGTACTGCCTCCCTGGTGACAGGCAGAAGCATTTTTGCCTGGAACGACAGCGCCTGGATGGAAAAGCGTAGGCATATGGACTGGCAGCATCAACCGATGTCGATCTATGAGGTACATCCCGGTTCCTGGCAGCGGGGACTGGAAGGTGAATTTCTTAATTATCACGAATTGGCGCACCGTCTGGTGGACTATGTGGTGGATATGGGCTTTACCCATATTGAACTGATGCCGATTACCGAACATCCCTATGATCTTTCCTGGGGTTATCAGACTACCGGCTATTACGCACCTACCGGCAGATTTGGCACGCCCGATGATTTTCGCTATTTCATGGATCATTGTCACAGACATGGCATAGGGGTATAGCTCGATTGGGTGCCGGCACATTTCCCCAAAGATGCGCATGGTCTGGCGCGCTTCGACGGTACGCCCTTGTACGAACATGAAGACCCGCGTCTGGGCGAGCATCTGGACTGGTCTACCCTGATATTCAATTTTGGCCGCAACGAAGTGAAAAATTTCCTGGTTTCCAGTGCGCTATTCTGGCTGGAGGAAATGCATATAGACGGTTTGAGGGTAGATGCAGTGGCTTCGATGTTGTATCTGGACTACTCGCGTAATGAACATGAATGGATTCCCAATCAGTTTGGTGGCCGTGAAAATTTGGAAGCCATTGATTTTATTCGTGAGCTTAATGTGGTGGTGCATGAGGAATGTCCAGGTGTACTGATGATCGCGGAGGAATCCACTTCGTGGCCGCAAGTCAGTCGACCTACCTATATCGGGGGATTGGGCTTTGATCTCAAATGGAACATGGGTTGGATGAATGACAGCTTGCGTTATATGTCCTATGAACCGATACACCGTCAATATCATCATGATATGCTGACTTTCAGTATGTTATATGCCTTTACGGAAAACTTTCTGCTGCCTTTTTCGCATGATGAAGTGGTGCATGGCAAAAAATCCATGCTCAGCAAAATGCCAGGCGACGAATGGCAGCAGCATGCCAACCTGAGGGTGCTGTATACCTACCAATATACTCATCCTGGTAAAAAACTGATGTTCATGGGGACTGAATTCGGTCAGGGTGTGGAATGGGATAGTGCCGGTGTGCTGGATTGGTATGTGCTTGAATATCCGATGCATCAGGGTATGCAACGCCTGGTCAGGGATCTTAACCGGCTTTACCGGAATTACCCGGCACTTTACCGTAACGAGTTTGACTGGCAAGGCTATGAATGGATAGATTGCAACGACCATCAACAATCCATATTAAGTTTCATACGTAAAGGGAATGAGGGGGAGATTGCGCTGGTGATTCTTAATCTTACGCCAGTTCCGCGCCATAACTTTCGTTTGGGGGTGCCTTTGCCGGGATGCTATCGCGAAGTGTTCAATTCGGATCTGGACTTTTATGGCGGTAGCAATATGGGAAATGGGCAGGCTCCGTTGCAGACAGAGACGCAGTTATGGATGAACCGGGCCGATTCTTTGCTACTGACAATCCCCCCCCTGGCGGGTATAGTGCTTGTCTATGAAACAGGTCTGCCAGATGAAATAGAGGATGTGGAATAAATTAAGTTAATATATTTGCTGATTTTTTAATGCTGAGGTGCTAGAATATGTCCGCTTTGATTTTGGCTGCATATTATTTAGATTGATGCATATAAAAAGTCAGGTTATAATTGTTCACCTTAACTTTAAAACTCCCGAGGAATATATAATGAAAATATCTGCTCTTGTTGCTGCTTTGCTGGCTGTTGCTTTAACTGCTTGCGGCGGAAAACCTGCTGAAGCTCCTGCTGCACCAGCACCTGCACCAGCACCTGCTGTTAAACCAGCTGAACCCGTTTCTGCTCCAGTTGCTGCTGAGCCTGCTGCTTCTGCACCTGCTGCCGCTTCTGCTGCTGCACCTGCAGCACCTGCTGCTCCAGCACATGAAGGCGCAAAACACTAAAACTGAATATCAGTTTCTGGTAAAAAAACCGGCGTTAGCCGGTTTTTTTTTGGGTATGAGGTAAATATGCGGTTAATCAATTTTATAAAATCTTCGAAATTCAGTCATTGCCGATTCAAAGATGGGGTACACTTCGGCTTGTGCATTAAATTTCAGACTTTGACCGTGCAAGCTATACTGGCATGAAGTTTCAGCCGAATATCGCATCTGGCGTGTTCAAACGCCGCAACACGGTTTCATCCTTTCAAGTATCGCGACAGAATTCTAGACAAATGATGTTGTTTCCGTTTTGACGACTATAGGCTCTGGCATTGGGCATCGTGTTGATCAAAGTGATACCGAAGCCCCCCGGACTGTTTGACGGACCCATCGCATGAATGTCCAGCGAAGCAAACGGGGCAAAGGCCGGACCATTATCCTGATAATCAATTTTGATTCCCTCAGGCGTAACCATTACTTGTAACCAGACAGGCCGATCACTTTCACCGCCATAGGCGTGATTGATGGTGTTGGCAAACAGTTCTTCGACCGCAAGTTCGGCTCTTTTGCGGATAACGTTGTCCAACCCTGCTTCAAGGCAGGCGTTTGCAACGCGATCTAGCAAGATTCCCAGCGATGAGAATCTTGCGTAGACGGGGAGGGTGGCAGTATTTTGTGACATGATGCAATTAAACCACGAGAGGAAAACAAATGAAACATTTGACGATGAAACATTTGCCTGCGCTGCTGTTATTTGCCCTTACACCGGCATTTGCAGGTGATGCTGAAGAGGCCGGAACCGTGAAAACAGTCAAGGGTAGCGTGTTCGTGGAGCGTGGCGCGCAAAAGCTTACTGCCAAGGTGGGCGGCAAGCTGTTTGCGAGCGATCGCCTGTTGACGGGTGCTGACAGTTCGGTGGGTATCACGCTGCGCGATAACACCCAACTGTCAGCGGGAGCCAATTCGGTGCTCAGTCTGGATAATTTTGCCTTCGATTCGACCACCCATGCGGGCACTGTCGATGCCACGTTGAAAAAAGGGACACTCAGTGTGATTTCCGGCAAGATTGCCAAGAATGATCCGGGGTCAGTGAGTTTTCATACGCCAACCGTTACCTTGGGGGTGCGTGGTACCAAGTTCGTGATTGAAACAGACGGCAAGGAGGAATGATATGCGTGTGATTATCGCCCTAGTGATTGCCGCAGCCGTTTTTTTTTGGATAAATCACGGTGAGACGCCCAAGGATCGTATCGTTTTACTTCCTGAAGCAGATGGCAAGCCTTCTTCGCTGGTGATAAAGTCAGCCAAGGGGAACGCCATGCTGGATCGCCCTTATGCCGCTGCCGATGTGGGCGGCAAGGGCTCTATCCAGCTGAAGGACAGCAGCGACAAGGAGGTGAGCAAGCGCTATGGCGAGTTGCTTGCGGCAATCCCTCCGCGTCCTTTATCCTGGCAGGTATACTTTGTGAAAGGCAGCGATGAATTGACGTCTGAATCCATTGCTGTGCTGGAACAGGTCAAGGCTGAATTGACGCGCCGCCCGGCACCGGAAATTTCCGTGATAGGGCATACGGACTCGGTGCATACGCTGGAAGCTAACGATGCGTTGTCATTGAAGCGTGCTCAAGTGGTGAAGAACGTGTTGGTCAGAGCTGGTTTTGATGGGCAAAAGATGGAGGTTTCAGGGCGTGGTAAAAGAGAGTTGCTGATACCTACGCCGGATGAGGTGGATGAACCCAGAAATCGCCGTGTCGAGATCAACATCCGTTAAAGCGCACGGCCAGCAGTGTCAGGTCATCTGAGGGCTTTGCGTCGCCTACAAAGGTAATTACGCTGGTATGGAGCGCTACGATGACCTGTTGCGCTCCAGTCCCGGCAACCGCCAGGGTGTCTGCCAGTCGCGTGTTGCCATACAGTTCTCCCTCTGCATTCATCGCTTCGGTGATGCCATCGGTGATCAGATACAGGATTTCACCTGGCAATAGTTGCAAGCGAGTGACGGGGTAGCAAAAGTCATCCAGCACACACAGGGGTGGTCCACCCGTCATGTTGAGTTTTTCAGCACCCGCAGCACCCAGGCGCCAGGGGTCGTCATGGCCTGCGCTGCAAAGTTCCACCATGCCGTTGTCAGTGTCCAATATGCCTGCCAGCATGGTCACGAAAAGAGATTCCGGGTTTTCACGCGACATTTCGAAGCTGGCTCTTTCCATGATGGAAGCTACCCCCTGGTTTTCCCTCAAGGCAATGCTTTTCGCCAGCGCTTTGGTGACGGCCATGAACAGGCTGGCCGGGAGTCCTTTGCCCGACACGTCACCGACCACAAAGAATAACTGGCGTTGGTCAAGCATATAAAAGTCATATAAGTCTCCGCCGACTTCGCGGGCCGGTTCGAGCAGTGCTGCGATGTCGAAACGTGTCTCACCAGGGAAAGCGGTCGCGGCCTGTGGCAGGGAACCCAATTGAATACGCCTGGCTGCGGCTAGTTCGCCTGCGACTCTGGCGGATTCGAGGCGTTGTATTTGCAGTTCATTTTCTGCTTGGCGGCGCTGATGATCTGTCTCGATGAAAATGCTGGAAAGCAGGCTGGCAAACACTACCGTGAGACTGGCGAACAGGCTGGCAGCATCCAGCAGCATACCGGTGCTGCGGAACAAGGCAAAGCCGCTGCCAAACAAGCTGAGCGAGATTAGCGACATCAATAGCAGCGAAAGGCGCGGCTTGATAGTAGGTGTGATCCATATTAGCAGCAGTCCAAAGCTCAGTAGTAGCGCAAGTTCGACAAAATGCATCGAGTAAGGGCGCAGTAGAAAGCGGCCATCGAAGAAGCTTTCGATCAACTGAGCCTGGATGTCTGCACCCGGCAAATGTTCCTTGAGCGGTGTCGCGCGCATATCAGACAAGCCAAAGCCGGTCAGGCCTACCAGTACCAGTTTATTTTCGAAGCGTTCAGCCGGGATTTTGCCTGAGAGCACGTCCGCTGCTGAAACATAGCGACCGGCACCTCCTTTAGCGAAATGCAGCCAGACTTCGCCATTTTGCTGAGTCGGTATGCTGAGGTCGGCGACGGCGACGGTTTCTACGCCGTGCTGTCCCACTTGCACTTCCACATTATCAGAGCCGGTGGCAATGCGCAGCATTTCCATCGCCATTGAGGCTACGGGTTGGTCATTGACGGCAGCAACCAGCGGCACTCGTCGTACCACATCGTTTTCCAAATCGACCGAAAGTAACGCCTGACCGTGTGCGGCTGCCTGTAATTCGGGCAGACTGGCCAGCACATAGGGAAAGTGGCGTAAATAGGGCAAGGCATCTTGACCGCTGATATGCACCGGGGTGCTGCGTAACCCTTGAGATGTGGTGAGGGTATGGTAGTCGAAGCCGGCAGCACCGAGGATGGTAGGTGCATGAGCCAGCGCTTGAGCCAGACGGGATTCATGGCTGGGAAGTTGATGCAATGCCTGCGCGAGTTTGTCATTGCCTTGCGGCAGATTGGCGGCAACGCGACCCGGTGAGGTCTGGTCAGGTTCTGGCATATAAAAGTCCAGGCCGATGGCCAGGGGTTTATAGGCGGCTATTGCATCGATCAGATCGGCGGTACGATTGCGTGGCCAGGGCCACTGACCAATTTTTTTCAGGCTGTCTTCGTCGATGGCGACAATCACTACCGGTTGTGATTGCGGTTCACGCGGAAATACACGCTGATAATAATCGAACAATGCCTGCTGAGCTGAGCTCCAGGGCGAAAATTGAGGGTACAGGATAGGCACTGACATAAAAAACAGCAGCAGCAACGCGGCCGGGCGACCGCGCCGCCTCAGGAATAACGGCCTGAGGGCGGCGATGGCAGGATGAATTAGCGGGTACACGCTGCCGTAAGCAACGGGAGATGGAGCTTCATAGTGTCATTTCCAGGCCATCCCAGGCAGCGATAACCTCGACCGGATGTTCGCTACGGGTGATTTCCTCGAAGCGCCGCGATTCGGCAAGCATTTCTGAGATTTGGGCGTCACTACTGGCAGGCTCGTGGTGAAAGAGTGCCAGGCGGCGGGCACGAGCCAGTTGGCAAAGTTCGATTCCTACGATATTGCTGGAGTGACCCCAGTCTGCCTTGGCAGAAATCGCTTCGGCCAGTGAAAACATCGCGTCAAAAATGACCAGGTCTGCATTGCGGAAAAATTCGACGAAACTATCGACTTCTCCGGCTTTTTCCAGTTTATGTTCTGAATCTGTCGAGTAAACCAGTATTTTGCCAGCGCGTTCGAAGCGCCATCCATAGGAGTCGCCCACATGCAGTTGTTTTTTTGCACGTACCTCATAGCCGCCAATCTGGTAAATGGCACCGGGTTGCATCAGGTCGAATTCGATGCGGGCGCCGAGTTGTTTAAAATTGACTGGAAAAAAAGGTTCGGCGTGTTGCTTCCTGAAGGCGCTCTCGACTTCGTCATGGCAGCTATGGATGATGATATGGTTGCCGGGAATGTAGGCAGGTGTGAAAAAAGGAAAGCCCATGATGTGATCCCAATGAAAGTGGGACATGAATACATGATAGGTTAGCGGGGTAGTCGCACCGAAACGGGACAGCATGTAAAGCCCCATGCTTCTTGCGCCGCTGCCAAGATCCAGAATGATCGGTTCTGCGGCGTCAGCTTCCAAGGTGACGCAACTGGTGTTGCCGCCGAAAGTAGCCGAAGCATCGAAGGGAAGGCTATCGAGATAATGGTCTATGTGTACTGCGCTGGAAAGATCACGGCCTACGCTGCGGGCTAGCGCATACGCCAGTTTTGCTCTGATATCCTGTGCTGTGATCGCAATCGGGATGGACCCGCGCGTACCCCAGAAGTGGATTTTCATGCAAGGCTTTCACAGGCGGACTCCACGCTTTGGTAAATACTGAAAACCAGATGGAAGCGGGTGATTTTGAAAACCTCTTCCACGATAGGTTGCAAGTTGGCGATGGCGATGCGTCCATCCTGTGTCTTCACCTGGCGTGAGGCGAGCATTAACACTCGCAAGCCGAGGCTGCTGATATAATCGACGGCAGAAAAATCGAGTACCAGCGCCGCGCCACCTTTCTGGCAATTAGCCAGATAGGGTGCCAGCGCCGTCTGAAAGGACTCTGCGCTGAATTGGTCTATGCGACCGTCAGGTGAGACGATCTCGATATTGGCTAGTGTTTTATGTGTTAATTCCATTTTGGATAACCGGTACATTGTCCATATTGCAAGTTTGACACGACCACAGCAAAATGCATACCCTGAATTTAGTATTATCATCGGCTTTGTCATTATAGTGGCAATGTGGTTTAATCGCTCATATGAGATTTCCTTTTCAAAATGTCGCGCTGATTGGTAAGCATAAAGCGCCTGAAATTGCCGAACCATTGTTGCGCTTGGCCGGTTTTTTGTCGTCCAGAGGACTCAATGTGGTGGTGGACAGCCTGACGGCACAGTATCTCAAGGGCAGTCCTTATGCTGCCATGAGTCTGGACGAAATGGTCAAGACGATGGATCTGGCGGTGGTGATTGGCGGCGATGGCACCATGTTGAATATCGCTCGCACGCTTGCACCCCACCAGATTCCGTTGGTGGGTGTCAATCAGGGTCGCTTGGGTTTCCTCACCGATCTAAGCTTGGAGAACATGCAGGATAGCATGGCTGCGATGCTGCAAGGCTATTATGTCACGGAAGAGCGTTTGTTGCTGTCCGCGCGCGTACTGCGCCGCGATATTGAAGTATTCAGCGGTCTGGCGTTTAACGAAGTGGTGGTGCATCGCAACCATGTCAGCAGTATGGTTGAGTTTGAGGTGCGCATCGACGGCGAATACCTTTACAATCAGCGCGCCGATGGTTTGATTGTTTCTACGCCTACCGGATCGACTGCTTATGCGCTGAGTGCCGGTGGTCCTATATTGCATCCCAGTCTGGATGTGTTGGCGCTGGTGCCAATTTGCCCGCATTCCTTGAGCAATCGCCCGATAATAGTGAAAAGTTCATCGGTACTGGAAATATTGATGCATCGCACCGGAGATATTCGGGTGCGCTATGATAGTCACACCAATTATGATTTGCAGTTACACGACAAGATCATCGTCACGCGACATCCTGAGCCGGTATGCCTGCTGCATCCGCTGGGGCATAGCTATTACAATACGCTGCGTGAAAAATTGTTATGGAATCATACTTTATAAATGTCAAAATCGATAAATAAATGTTAAAATTCCTCAGCATCCGCGATTTTGTGATTGTTTCCTCTCTGGAACTGGATTTTTCATCCGGTTTTACCGCGTTGACGGGCGAGACAGGTGCAGGAAAATCGATTCTGATTGACGCTTTGTCGCTGGCGCTGGGCGAGCGCGGCGATGCGGCGATGGTGCGTAATGGTTGCGACCGAGCCGAGATAGCCGCCGAATTTGATATTTCAAGCCTGTCAGAGATGCACATCTGGCTTTCCGAGCAGGAGTTGGCGGGTGACGATGGAATTTGTTTGTTGCGCCGAGTGCTGGATGCAGGTGGCAGGACGCGTGGTTTTATCAACGGACGTTCAGCCACTTTGCAACAGATGCGTGCTGCGGGAGAAATGTTGCTGGACATACACGGACAGCACGCGCATCAGTCGTTGTTGCGCGCTGATTCGCAGCGTTTGTTGCTGGATGCTTATGCGGGAATTACGGACTCGGTACAGAAGGTTGCAGTTTTGTATCGCGACTGGCAGGCGCTGCATCGGCGTCGCGTCAGCCTGACCGAGAATGCCGGGGCTGCCGCAGCGGAACGTGAGTTGTTGCAGTTTCAGCGAGATGAACTGGAGGGGTTGGGTTTTAAACCGGCTGAGTGGCAGGAGTTGCAAACAGACTATGCACGTTTATCGCATGTAGCCGGTTTGCTGGAGACAGCGGCGTTCGGAATTGAAATCTTGAGTGAGGCAGACAATGCCTGTATAGCCCAACTCAATGCGCTGGTCGAGCGTTTGAAAGAGGGTATGACGCACGATGAGAGTTTGGGCGAAATATTCCGGATGTTGCAAAGTGCACAGGCAGAGTTGCAAGAGGCAGTGTATGCGTTACGCCATTATCAACATCGTCTGGATACCGATCCGGAACGTTTGCATGAACTGGAAAGTCGGCTACAGAGTGTGATGGATGCGGCGCGCAAACACCGCACTGTCCCGGAACAACTGAATGAGGTGTTGCAGCGTATGCAGCTTCGTCTGGCAGAACTGGGGAGTGATGCGGATTTGGCTGAGCTGGAAAGTCTGGAAAAAGCCGCCTGTCAGGCATATTTGTCGGCGGCGCAGCAATTGTCGGTGGCGCGTAAAAGTGCTGCTGACCAGTTGGCGCAGGAGATTACGCAGGCGATGCAGTTGTTGGCGATGCAGGGAGGCAGTTTTGCGGTGGCGTTGTTGCCACTGGCGGCAGGAAATGCTTATGGCTTGGAGTTGATCGATTTTCAGGTTGCAGCCAACCCGGGTACGCCGGCCAGAAGTCTTTCCAAGGTAGCATCGGGTGGAGAGTTGTCGCGCATCAGCCTGGCGATTCAGGTCGCAGCCAGCCAGGTTGGCAGCGTTCCCACGTTGATATTTGATGAAGTGGATAGCGGCATCGGCGGGCGGGTGGCGGAAATTGTCGGTCAGTTGCTCAAACAACTGGGTCGTGATTATCAGGTTTTGTGTGTGACGCATTTGCCGCAGGTTGCCGCGGCAGCCGACCAGCAGTGGCAGGTGAGCAAGTTTGTGGAAAATGGGGTGACGCTGAGTCATATCGCCCTGATGGATGGCGAACAGCGTGTAGAAGAAATAGCGCGTATGCTGGGTGGCGTGGTGATTACCGATACCACGCGCAAACATGCGGCGGAAATGTTGGGTGTAACGTAAATATTAGCACAACCGATTGATGTATAATGCGTTACTTTGATTTTTTTGAATTTACTTAAAGACTACCATGCGTATAAAATTAATCTTGATTTCCACGCTGCTGGCTTCATGCAGCTACCTCTCTGTACCATTATTGTCTCCTTACAAGATGGACGTGCGTCAGGGAAATTATATTACGGCTGAAATGCGCGAGAAGCTCAAGCTCGGCATGACGAAACAGCAAGTGCGTTATGTGTTGGGTACGCCGATGATAAGTGATGTGCTGCACGCTAACCGCTGGGACTATCCGTTCCGCCTGGAGCAACAGGGGAAGTTGGTTGACAAGCAACTGTTGTCTCTTTATTTCGATGGTAATAATCTAAGCAAGATTGATGATGGGAAATCGGTGGAAGCGGTGCCTGCCAAGCCTGTATTGGCGGCGGAACCGGCAACTCCTGTAGTGGCTGCAGTTCCACCAGCAGTTGCGCCAGCGCCAACCGTTGCGCCAGCGCCGGTCGTTGCGCCAGCGCCAGCAGTTGCGCCATCACCAGTCGTTGCACCAGCACCAGTCGTTACGCCCATAATTACTCCAGCACCATTGATTGCCGAAGTCGTCGCCTCAGCCGTTGCGCCGGCACCTGCACCTTCAGTGGTAGCGAAATCCAAGCCGGCATTGAACCCGGATGGCGAAGCTGAAGTTTTGAAGGCTGTACAAGGATGGGCTACTGCCTGGCAGGCTCGGAATGCCAGTGCTTACTTGTCTGCGTATACCAAGGACTTCAAGTCGGAAGGACTGAGTCATGCTGCCTGGGAAAAGCAACGTAACAGTCGTGTCGTTAAAGCGATCGAGGTGGCGTTAAGCGATATCAACGTGAGTATGGTGGACGCAACTCACGCGAAGGTCTCCTTTACTCAACGCTATCGTGCTGAGGGTTATCATGATCAGGTTGAAAAGTCGCTGCAGCTGGTCAAGCAGGCGGATGCATGGCTGATTGTCGAAGAGCGGGTCATCAAGGCGGTCAAGTCCAAGTCGGCAAAATATGTGCCTGCAACGGTCGAGGCTCAAGCTGCAGGTCTGTCGGAGGGACAGCAGGCTGTCAAGGATGCGGTTAATCGTTGGGCTGATGCCTGGTCTGCACGTGATGCCGAAAAATATCTTGCCAGCTATAGTGCTGAGTTCAAACCCAAGGGATCAAGCAAGGCCGAGTGGGATGAACAACGCAAGAGTCGTATCGGCAAGGCACGTTCTATAGTGGTGGAGCTTTCAGAGTTTAAAATCAAGTTGCATGATGATAGTCATGCCAGCGTCACTTTTATCCAAGCATATCGTTCTGATACCTATCAGGACAGTTTACGCAAAACACTGCTTATGGAAAAAGTGGCTGATGATTGGCTGATTCAGGCCGAGCAGGTTGCAAAATAGGGAATTTTGATGAAAAAAATAAAAATTGCCATTGCCGGAAGTGGTGGTCGTATGGGTCGTGCCTTGCTGGAGGCGGTGGAAGTTGCCGATGATTTGGTATTGCATGCCGCGTTGGAGCATGGCCGCAGTGCGTTGCTGGGTCGTGATGCGGGTGAGTTGTTTGGTGCTCCCTGTGGTGTGAATATCAGTGCAAATGTGGAGTCCGCCCTGCAAGGCGCGGATGTGCTGATTGATTTTACGCGTCCCGAAGGGACACTTAATCACATCGATATCTGTCACCGACTGGGTGTCAATATGGTCATCGGTACTACCGGTTTTAGCCCGACGCAAAAGTTGCAGTTAGCTGCTGCAGCGGAGCAGGTTGGTATCGTGGTGGCGCCCAATATGAGTGTTGGTGTCAATCTGGTATTAAAACTGCTGGAAACTGCTGCGCAAGTGCTTGCTCAAGGCTACGACATTGAGATCATCGAAGCGCATCACCGCCATAAAGTGGACGCTCCCTCGGGAACTGCGCTGGGGATGGGTGAAGTGCTGGCGCGCACGCTGGGACGCGACCTTGCTGAATGTGCGGTGTATGGTCGCGATGGGGTGACGGGAGAACGTGATCCTTCCACCATAGGCTTTGCTACGGTGCGGGGTGGAGATATAGTTGGGGATCATACCGTGTTGTTTGCCGGAATCGGCGAGCGCATCGAAATTACGCACAAGGCCAGCAGTCGTGCTACCTTTGCACTGGGTGCACTGCGTGCTGCAAGGTATTTGCAAGCCAATCCGGCAGGTCTTTACGATATGCAGGACGTGCTCGGGTTGAAGTAGCCTTTGTTTTTCGTAAGGTGCGCTGCAGCACCTTTATGATGCAGGATGAATTCATGTGGAGTTTCGCCTTCACTTATATCCCTTGCAATATCCACCACCAGCCGCTGAGCGTGGCAAAGGAAAGCAGCAGCCCTGCGGCCACCATCAAGGATGAAAGTTCCGGATCCAGATCATGTTCGGTGGCAATGATGGCTGCGGTAATCATCGGCGGCATACCCGCTTCAAACAGAGTCACCTGAATGGTTGCTCCGTGTGCCTGTAGCAGATTTACATAGAGCAAGCTGATTAACAGGGGGGCGAGCAATAACTTGAAACCCAGACCTATAGCCAGGTTGCGTGTGTTGCCTGCCAGGTGACCCAGACGTAATTGAAAGCCTACTGATACCAGAGCCAGCGGTGTCAGCGTGTCCCCCAGGCGTTTTAGTAGCGCAGTGAACCATGGCGCGTATTCGACCGGTATCAGCAGCAAGGCAATAATCAGCGCGATGAAAGGCGGAAACAGCACAATGCGACGCATGATTTCGCTCGCGGTGGGTCGTCCTGAAGAATATAGTCCTGCCACGGTGATGCCTAGCGTGGACAGCACCAGAAAAGAGCCAAGCTGATCCACGATAATGCCGGTGACCAGCTGGTCATGGCCATAATAGGCTTCGATCATCGGTAGCCCGAAGAATGAAGTGTTGCCCAGGCCACCCGTCAGTATCAAGGCACCTGTCGTGCTTCGCGATAATTTCAACAATCGACCAAGCAGCCCAAAAAATCCAGCCGATAGTGCGAAGCAAAGCCACGCCATCGCTGCTATCATCGCAACATCTCCGCTCAATTTCATGCTGTGTATATACAATAGCGTCAGTGCGGGTAGCGATACATGAATAATGAAGCTGTTGAGTGTGGTTGGCGCATTTTGAGGCAACCGTTGAGAGCGGTGCAGCAGCATGCCGATGATAAAGCATAGTATGAGCAGAACCAGGTTGGACATGGAATTGAAAATTTGGATGAATAGAGCTGAGTATCAAGGATCGGTACCTTCGGGTCAAGGTGGGTATTTGCATGTGTGTGTAGAATTACTGAAAAAATATTTTAAATAATTAAAAATACTGTTGACACGTATTACTTTTGTAGTAGAATACGCACTCATTAGATGAGTTGATTGGAAAATACATGGCACTCAAGCCCACCACATTAAGATTGGATGAAGAAGAATATGATAAGCTCAAGGCACATCTGGAAGCTTTCGGTGATCCGGATATCAATGTTGCTTATGTAGTAAGATCATACATTCGTGATCTGAACCGGTCGTTACCCTATATGCTTAATTCGGGTTGGGATCTGAAGAATTATTTTGGTATGCTGGGTTCCTGGCTCAAGCAATTTGGTTACATGAAGGATGCGGACATGTTCAAGATGATGAGTAAGCCATGGACGGTCTTGACACCAGGCGGTAACGATCAGACGGGTGTGGATGAGAGCCGAGAAATTGCGGTTAAGAAAAAATCAAACTAAAAAGGATGCGTGACCATGATGACCGAACAACAAATGAGCATGATGCTTGAGATGTTTTCAAATCCGATGTTCAAGCAGGGTGCCAATGAATTTTTGAAAATTGCACAGCAACGTGGTATCGAAGAAGCCAATAAGTTCTGGGGAATTTCTACCGAGACACAGTCTATCCCCGGTGTGGACAAGATGATGGCGCAGGTAGGAGATTTTTACAAGAATATGGGCTTTGTCCCGCAGGCTAAATATGAAGAGTTGATGAAGGAAAATGCAACGCTTAAACATGAGAATCAGTTGTTGCGCACCTCTTTAAATGAACTTCAGCAAAAATATATGGCTGAACAC
>CAIRBC010000210.1 GCA_903876685.1 uncultured Nitrosomonadales bacterium
CGGATTTACTGGCACGCATCCTGGCTTCACCGCGTTTAACAGCGACCCGATTACGCGATATGCTTCTTGCCTATCAACAACATCCCGAACGCTTGTCCGTTGATATGGCGGTTAAAATTCAATCAAGTGACCCCATATCACTGGCGCATTATGCCAACCTTAATGGCCAATTGACCGGACAGGGAGAGCGCCATGTCGTCCATTGAGAGCGTTTCCCAAAAATATCGCAGCCAGCATCTGACGGCCATCGCACAGGGATTGGAGCAAATGCTGAGCGCTGCTGAAGCCAATGCCGTCTCGTATTTGCAGTTTGCCGAAGCACTGATCGACCGGGAGTTATTGCAAAGAAACAGCAAGCGGATTGAGCAGAACAAGCGCCGCGCCGAGTTTCCTGTGCATAAGAGCCTGGATGAATTCGATTATCACTTTCAGACCACAATCAGCAAACGGGAAATCAACGGCCTGCTGGACTTTGGCTTCATCGACAACCGGGAAAATGTGGTGTTCATCGGCAATCCTGGCGTAGGGAAAACGCACCTTGCCATCGGGCTGGGGTTAAAAGCCATCGAAGCGGGATATAAGGTGAGTTTCCATACCGCCCTCGAATTGATTGAAACGCTGGAGCTGGTTGAACTCAAAGGGGAATAAAATAAACGAATCAAACAATTGATCAAGTACGATGTATTGATTATCGATGAGCTAGGATACCTGCCGATGAACAAACGCGGCATGCATAATCTGTTTCAGTTGATCAACGCCCTGTACGAATACCGATCAATTATTTTGACGACCAACAAGGAATTCACCCACTGGGGCGACTTCTTCCATGACGGTAATGTCGCCGTGCCCATCGTCGACAGAATCATCCATCATTCACATATTTTTATGCTCGGAGGAGAAAGCTATCGACTGAAATCAAAACTTAACAGCTAATTTTACCGGGAAAGTGGCTCAAAATTAATGTCCGAAAATGGCTCAATCCTGTTGGCCATTGACAGCTCGCGCGCAAGCGAATGAAGGAGATACCAAATGGCTGACCTCAAATACGACCCTGTGTTACACAATCATGAAGCATTTCGTGAAAAGGCTTCAAAACGCCGTGGCTTCCGCGAAGCCTATGCAGGCCTTGAAACCGAGTACGCTCTCGCGCACGAAATGTTGTTAGCGCGTATGCGCGCAGGACTTACTCAAGAAGCTGTGGCTAATCGCATGGGCACTACCAAGAGCGCCGTTTCAAGGCTTGAAGGTGCAGGAAAACATACGCCCTCCTTAGCCTCACTCAAGAAATATGCTGATGCTGTAGGCTGTACGCTAAAAATTGAACTCATTCCACAGCCAATGAACGGTTGTATCGCTGCCCAACCCACCGCTCAACCGGAGCGCGCAACAGCGTGACTTGCCTACGGGCAAAGTTCATCAGCGCGCCCGGTTAGCTCTACGTTAGTTGCGACGTTAAGTCGCTGTATTTACTGTTGTAATCTTTTTTTAAAGGAGGATATATAACCATAGTGTAGTGTCACTTGTCTTCACATCGGGGGAGCATCGCTGGCAACGGCGGGGTTTCGAGCACCCGGTAAAACATCGATGGTTGAGTCGCACAACCTGACATGTGTGGGGAATGACTGGTATGGATAACTTATGTGAAGTCTCGTTTTACGTACCGTGAAGAGCGCGGAGCTTGAGCGACCAATCGGCTCCAGAACCAAAATGGTAATGTTGGTCTGGCAGGATGTTTTCTAACGGCAAGCCTGCACACTCTAGACCTCCCGGTATACAGAGGCATCCTAACCCGGTCTGTTTGTAAATGCAGTGAAAAACG
>CAIRBC010000211.1 GCA_903876685.1 uncultured Nitrosomonadales bacterium
AAAATATATTGACTTGTGTGCTTGAATTTCCTATCCTTTGGATACTCCAGTCAAATGTGCCGCTCCCGTATCTGGTGATTTTGTGGCGCCAGTTGCAGGCAGCGCATCTATGAGATTTTTTCTTTGGTATGCCCAATCTGTCATGCAGAAATGAGAATCATCGCCTTTGTTACCGACGCCAGCACCATAAGCCAGATATTGAGTCATATAGGCGAATCGAGTCAGCCACCTATGGTCGCACCTGCGCGTGGGCCGCCCCATTGAGAGGCTGCAACGACTGCCAAAGAGGAGGGTTTCGAAACTCTATTTGATTTGGCCGCGCAGACTGCACCTGAATTCGAGTTCGATCAACGAATCTCGTGGTGACAAGCAATTTTTTCTGGCACGGGGTGTTTCGTGCGTTTGTTTTGTCAGTTGCTTGATTTTCGATTCTAACTGAATAAATTCTTGATATGATACGATCTATTGTGGCGGAATCGTTACATTAACAGGGTATCGGCAATAAAAAACTGGCTTGACCGAAGTCAACGGATCATCAATTTTTCGGGTTGTGCAGTTGAATTGGCTATCCTTTGTAGAGGAAGTACATGGACTGCAACGGCGGGGCGTCTTGCTGGACAGTTTTCGTCTATTCTGAATTGAGAGGAACCACGCTGCATGAACAAGCAACAACTGGCTGCAAAGATCTGGGAATCGGCCAACCAGATGCGTTCCAAGATCGAGGCCAACGAATACAAGGATTACATTCTCGGTTTTATTTTTTATAAATATCTTTCCGATAACGAACTGAAATTCGCCAAAAAAGAAGGCTGCTCTGATTCAGATATTAAGGCCTTGTCAGAAGAGGACGCCGAAACACTCACGCACTTCAAGAGCAACATTGGATATTTCATCGCGTACAAGGATTTGTTTTCTACCTGGATAAGCCTGGGCAAAGATTTTGAAGTATCAAATGTCCGGGATGCCTTGTCGGCTTTCGCTCGCTTGATCAACCCGGCCCACAGAAAACTGTTTCAGGATATTTTCAAAACCCTTGAAACCGGCTTGAGCAAACTGGGCGACAGCGCCGCATCACAAACCAAAGCCATCAGCAGCTTGCTCCAACTGATCAAAGATATTCCCATGGACGGCAAACAGGACTATGACGTCCTGGGTTTCATCTATGAATACCTGATCGGGATGTTCGCGGCCAATGCCGGAAAAAAAGCGGGTGAGTTTTACACTCCCCACGAAGTTTCGCTATTGATGTCCGAGATCGTCGCCCACCATGTAAAGGACAAGAAAGAGATTCAGATTTACGACCCTACCAGCGGTTCCGGGTCATTGCTCATCAACATAGGCCGCAGCGTGTCCAGGCACATGAGCGATGCCAACAACATCAAATATTACGCCCAGGAACTCAAGCAAAATACCTACAACCTGACCCGCATGAATTTGGTGATGCGGGGAATCCTGGTTGACAATATCGTGACCCGTAACGGCGATACCCTGGAAGTAGACTGGCCCTATTTTGACGAAAACGATGCTACGCACAGCTATAATCCCCTCTACGTGGATGTGGTGGTATCCAATCCACCCTACTCGCAGCAATGGGACCCGAGCGACAAGGAAAGCGATCCCCGCTACGCCCGCTTTGGCCTGGCGCCCAAATCCAAGGCCGACTACGCCTTTTTGCTCCATGAACTCTACCACCTAAAGCCGGACGGCATCATGACGATAGTCTTGCCCCACGGCGTGTTGTTCCGTGGCGGTGTAGAAGGGTCGATACGCGAAAAACTGATCGAAGGCAACCATATCGACGCTATCATCGGGTTGCCGGCCAACATCTTCTTTGGTACGAGCATTCCGACCACCATCCTGATTCTCAGGCAAAAGCGCGAGCAAACGGACGTACTGATTGTGGATGCTTCCAAAGGCTTTGAAAAAGTTGGCAAAAACAACAGGCTGCGCGCTTCGGACATCAAGCGTATCGCCGACACGGTGCTGAACCGGCAAGACCGTCCCAAGTTTGCGCGGGTAGTGACACGCGATGAAATTCGTAGCAACAACTACAATCTGAACATCCCCCGCTATGTCGATTCAGCGGAAAGTGCTGAAAGTTGGGACATCCATGCCTCCATGTTCGGCGGGATTCCTCAGCATGAAATCGATATTCTTGAACCTTACTGGGCGGCCTTGCCCGATCTTCGCGATGCCCTGTTCAGCAGCTTGGCCGGCCCCTATGCCAGTCTGCAAGTAGCGGATGTCAAACCGGCCATCAAAGAACACGCCGCCGTAGCGGGATTCCTCAAGCAGTTTGCAACGGCGTTTCAAGGTTTTGACCAGATGCTAAAAGAGCACCTGCTGGATCGGATAGAAACCGTGTCTATCGTAAGGGAAGAAACCGTGCTGGGCAACGACATTTTTGCGCGGCTGGCGCCAGTTCCCCTGATCGATCCTTATACCGCGTATCAAGCCCTGGAAGATGAATGGGTCAAAATCACCATCGACCTGGAAATCATCCAAACCGAGGGTTTTGCAGCCACCAGAAAAGTAGACCCCAATATAGTTATCAAGAAAAAGGATGGCAAGGATCACGAGCTGCAGGAGGGTTGGGCAGGACGGGTAATTCCTTTCATCCTGGTGCAGCAAACGCAACTGAAGGCGGAATACCAGCAACTGCAAGCACTGGAACAACGGATTGTGGTCAACGGCACTGAGATCGAGGAGCAGTTGGAAGTATTCAGTGAGGATGAAAAAGATTCGGCTTCCTTTTTCAATGAGGACAAGGATGCCTTTGCCGCCGTAGAACTGGCGAAGGAAGCCAAACAGCTCCGCGCCAACAACAAAAAAGGTGAGGCTTTCGCAAAGGATTCCTATGAAGCCAAAATAATCAAAGCCGACGAACTGCTGAAGGCTGAAAAGGATCTGAAGAAAGAGCGGAACGTCGCAGCCGCCGCCCTGCACCTCAAGACCAAAACCACCATCGAAACTCTGAGCGATCAACAGGTTTACGATCTCCTGGAACTCAAGTGGATTCGCCCCCTGGTGAACGGCTTGCATCAACTGCCCAAGACGGAAATTGCCACCCTGACAGCCAAGGTGGTTACCTTGGCTGAAAAGTACGCCACTACCTATAAAGAAGTCGTCGAACAGATTCATACTACACAGCACAGCCTGTCAGCCCTGATCAATGAACTCACCGGCAACGAGTTTGATATGCAAGGGCTGGCTGAGTTTCAGCTTCTGTTGAAGGGTGAGTGAAATGAAAGACATGCGCAACGTACCGGAGATACGATTTAAAGGGTTTGCTGAAAAGTGGGAAGAGAAGGAATTGGGAGCTGATGTAGCTGAAATCGTAGGCGGTGGAACGCCTAGTACTTCGATTCCTGAATATTGGGATGGTGATATTGACTGGTACTCTCCTACAGAAATTGGTAAACAAATATATGTTAATGGTAGCGTCAAAAAAATAACAGAATTAGGATTGAAAAATTGTTCTGCCAAACTGTTGCCATCGGGTAAAACTATTCTTTTTACTAGTCGTGCTGGTATTGGCGATATAGCGATTCTGCAACGTTCGGGATCAACTAATCAAGGATTTCAGTCTCTAATAATTAAGGAAGGTTATGACGTATATTTTTGTTATTCTCTTGGTTTTTTAATAAAAGCTTACGCTGAAAAATATTCTTCTGGATCAACCTTCTTGGAAATCTCAGGCAAAAAACTAGGCCAGATGATCGTTTATGCTCCATTTACTATTGAACAATCCAAAATCGGCACTTTCTTCAAAAGCCTCGACTCCCTCATCACCCTGCACCAGCACAAGTATGAAAAGCTGACTACCGTAAAAAAAGCTATGCTCGAAAAGATGTTTCCCAAAGACGGCGCCGATGTTCCAGAAATTCGTTTCAAGGGGTTTACGGAAAAGTGGCAGCGGCGGATGTTATCCGATGTTGCTTCAAGAATTGGAGATGGTTTACATGGTACTCCGCATTACACAGATGCTGGTGGCGTATATTTTAT